>CALDPJ010000234.1 GCA_937911795.1 uncultured Flavobacteriales bacterium
AAACCCATCTTTCTTTTACCAGTTGTCGAAACGCATCCTGCTTCATCAACCGGTTCAACAGCGGGTTTTGCTCCCAGTCGAGTTCTGTTTCGATGTTGTTGAGCCGGTTGTCTCCGTAGCGCCCGAAGGTTTCGTCATAATCCCAAATCGCTATGCGAAACGGTGAATCAACGTGCAATTGGTACAGGTAAAAATTGCGCAGCAGTCCATCGGTGTTGTTGGTGAAAAGTAACAGCAACATCCAGTCGGCAACATTCTCCAGGTGAAACCGCTCTCCTACTTCCTCATAAAAAATGCTGTCGGGAGCGTGAAAAAGAAAATCGCGCAGTTCCTCACCGAGCTGCAATTCGTCTCTTTCTTCAACCTTCGGAAATTTCTGTCCAAAGGGATGTTCCGGATATTCCACACCGCTTTCTTCCCGAATAAAAACCGGCGGTTCTTTAAAAATTACCCCTCCGGGTTGACGGATTGAAATCCCCGCTCTTTCTTCATCGATCCGCTGCATCACGTAATACAAACCGTGATATTGATCGTCGATAAAAACTTCGGAATAACAGCCATTCGGTGCGAGATTGTGTGTCCCCATCGCGCGGAAAAGGTCAAAACTCAAGCGGTGACGAATGAATGATTTATCGATGTATCCTGCGTTCAGCACCCAAACATCGTGTGCGGGCAAATCGCAAAAAGACGCAGAACTATCGAGCTCAAGCCGCATCGATTTCTTCGGGTATTGTAACGAGCTGTTTCCACGCGTGCGGACTTCTGCTGAACCCAATTGCACATCACCCGAAGAACAGGTACAGATCACATCGCGTTCCCCGATTTCATCGAGGCAGCTCAACCCGATCCGCGGAAGTTCAGATTTTTCCTGTCCGCAACCTGCAATTACCAACAGAGCGATCGGCAAGAGCCAACGGCAGAATTTATTTCGGTTTGTCTTTATGGTGTTTGTCTTTATCGAGGAATAGGATCCGGATGGCAAGAAAAATTCCACCCACCGCAGCTAATATAAAGAACACCATCGCAATTCCGGGATATCCGAAAACACGAAAATCGGTTTCGACATCCATCAATAAAGCTGCTCCGATGATCAAAGCGGCAAATACAAGTCCCAAGGTCAATCTATTGGCGGCTTCTTTGAGCGCTCCAATGAAATATTCTTCATCGATGACTTTTGCGTGAAAAGTAAATCGGTTTTCGGCCAATGAAGCGAGAATTTCGTTGATGCGACGCGGAAGGTTCTCGACAAATTCTTTGGTATCGAACAGCGTTTCATAAAAATTTCCCGGTGAAAGGTTTTTGAAAAAGTTCTTCCGGACAATATCTGCGGAATTACGCCGCACCGCCGCATTCGGATCAAAATCTTCATCGAGTGTTCGCCCTACCTTATCCAGGTTCAACAAGGTTTTTCCCAGCATAATGAAATCGTTTGGCAACCGCACTCCATTCTGGATACACAAACGAGAAAATTCCAGCACGAGCCTTCCCATTTCCATTTGTTCAAGAGTTGAATCGGTATAAAGCGCAATGAAGTCTCTCACTTTCCGGTGAAACTCCTGTTCGTCGGCACCGTTTTCACGAACCCCCATTTTCAGAGCGAGTTTTGCCGCTTGTCCGGGTTTTCCTTCGCTGATGGACACGAGCAATCTGATCAATTGGCTTTGCAAATCTTCCGGAATACGTCCGACCATCCCCAGATCAATCAGCGCGATTTTACCATCTGCCGTCAGAAAAATATTGCCCGGATGTGGATCAGCATGGTAAAAACCATCCACCAGAATCTGTTGGAGGTAGGCGCGGAACAACTCCTCAGCGAGGGCTTTACCATCAATTCCCAGGCGACCAATGGGTGTTAATTTACCGGCATTCCTGCCCGCGATAAATTCCATGGTCAGAATTTTTGAAGTGGTGTAATCGAGGATGGGTCGGGGAACCACAATTTTCTCAAATTCAGCGAGATTATCGCCCAGTGTGGTTAGATTATGCGCTTCCTGCCGGTAGTCGAGCTCACTGATGAGCGATTTACGGAATTCCTCGAGCGTTGCCGTCAACATTACCTGCCGCGCGGTTTCTGCATGATTTTCGAGAAATTCGGCCAGTTCAGAAAAAGCATCCAGATCGTCGAACATTTGTTCGCGGATATCCGGCCGTTGCACCTTTACAGCCACTTCGCGCCCATCGCGCAGCTGAGCATAATGAACCTGACCGAGCGATGCCGACGCCAGTGGTTCCCGGTCAAACCTGCTGAAAGCTTTTGAAATCCGAATTCCCAGTTCTGAAGTGACAATCTTTTCTACCGTTTCTGTGGGAATGGGTTTTACATTGTCCTGCAAGCGTGTGAGCGCCTCCAGATAATCGGGTGGCAGAAAATCTGCCCTGGTAGAAAGAAATTGTCCGAGTTTCACATAGGTCGGGCCGAGTTTTTCAAGATCGTCCGGCAACTCTTCGGCTTTCGGATCATATTTATGCTCCTTGTCAGGTACCGGATCTACTCCGAATTTACTGGCAATGTCACCCCTGCCATATTTAATCAGCAACATTCCCAGATCCTGGTATCGCTTTAAGTGTTCCACTTTCTTTTTAAAACTCATGTTTTTTAGAATCAGCTTCTATTAAAAATAACACAATTCGGTCAGAAGATGGTGCTGTACTCTCTCCAATCCAACGCTTTGAAATTGGGCTACATCGGAAGTACTCTTTAAATAACTGATAATGAATAATCCCAGGTACGGACAACGGCGCTAACTTCAGAACAAAACATAGAGTAGCAAAATCCATTTCGGACAATTAGTTTTGCAGCTCAATTTTTCGAGAACATGAATACGAAGAAAAAATCTGTTGCCATTCTAGGCGGAGGCCCTGCCGGTAGTACCCTGGCCATATTATTAGCAAAAAAAGGATTTAAAGTCGGCGTTTATCACACCGGAAAACGACCACCTTTGATTGTAGGAGAGTCTTTACTTCCTGCGGTAATACCTATGCTGCGTGAATTGGGCGTTGAAGAAGAAATCAAGTCGTTCAGCAAATTTAAACCCGGTGCAACTGTTACCCTTTCGCCCGGTGAAAATATTACCTCGTTTTTCTCAAAGGCACAAGGCCAATTGCCGGATTATGCCTACAACACTCCACGGGATAAATTCGACCAGGCCATTCTTGACAAAGCAACAGAACACGGCATTTCAATTTTTCCTGTTACCGGACGGATTGAGCCCGGTCCGGATGATACATTTCAATTAACGGCTGAAACACTTGAAGCCGCCAACGGATTTTTTGACGACGGTGTTGATTGGGTGATCGATGCAACGGGCAGAGCGCGTATGCTTGCCCGCGCCAGCAACATGAAAAATGAAGAGGGCAACCGAAAAGACTGGGCTTTGTTTGCACATTGGGACAAAGTGAAGCTGGTAGATCCGGGTAATATCCACGTGGATTTTCTGGAAAAAGGCTGGAACTGGAGAATTCCGTTGCCCGACCGGGTTTCTATGGGGATTGTTATAAATCCAAAGCACCTGAAAGAGTTTGGTTCAACCGCCGAAGAGCAATATGACAACTTTGTTGCCCAGGAAAACCAACTCTGCGATTTTACAATGGGAGGTAAAAGATTGACTCCGGTTGTGAAGTTTAATAACTGGCAAAACATCAACGAACGTTTTTTCGGAAAAAACTGGATTTGCGTCGGTGACTCGGCCGGGTTTATTGATCCTGTTTTTTCAACTGGTTTATACCTGAGTATGAAAAGCTCTTTTCGTATTGCGGAGGTACTTGCCAACGGCGGAAGATCGGCCGATTTACAAGCGTATGAAGACGAGTGGAAAATGGAAGTTAAAATCTGGCAACGCGTTATCGAATCGTGGTATAACGGACGATTGTTCACTTTGTACAGAGCCGGAATTTCTCAAAAAGAAAATATGATTGGTCGCATTATCGCTCCGCACGTTGAGAAACACCTGTCGCGCGTGTTTACCGGTGACGCTGTGAATGGCTCTGGATATAGCTGGGCAGTACACAGGGTATTGACCAAATATTTTCTCATGGGGCACGATCCCGCCCATCTGACAATCCGTTAGATTTTGACTCCGGCAGATATCCGGTAAATCAGAACTTCGTAATTTGTATTCAAAACATGAAGCATGCGGGCAACACTACTGATTATATTAATGATGGGATTCTCCGGCCTTTTCGCCCAGGAAAATGAACTGAAGGCTTTTAATGAGCGAAAGGATCAGATCGGAAAAAGGAGCATGTACGCTCTCGGTGGCTGGGCAGTAGGAAATTTTGCTGTCAGTGGTGCCATGATCGGTTTTTCTTCAGGACCCGAACGTCATTTTCACGAGATGAACATCTATTGGAATGTGGTCAATATCGGATTGGCGGGTTTGGGGATCCTTGGAAGCAGGAAACAGAAAGACCGAAATGTTCTTGAAACCATTAACGCGCAACATAGTACTGAAAAAATCTACCTGCTGAACGCCGGTCTGGACGTGGGATATATATTCGGGGGATTGTATCTCACAGAACTCGCTCATCGCACGCCTGCGCAATTTGATCGGTTTACCGGCTTTGGGCAATCTATAATTTTACAAGGAGGATTTCTATTGGTTTTGGACACCGTCATGTATTTCATCTACAAAAATCAGCGGAAGAAAAAGCTACAACCGATTCTTGAAAATATAGATGTCGGTCTTACAGGATTTCGGATGCGGTTTTAAGACAAAAACCCTGTTGAAGTTATTATCAGGTGCGGCTGATTTGTGGTGATATTTCTACACTTTGCACCATTTATCCGTCAAAATCCTCACTTATTTTTAGACCATTTTTCCCTGCTGCAGAAAAATTTGTTAAGATTTCCTAACCGAATTTACGTAGTCAAACTATTCATTAACTACACTTTACAGCCATTGAGAAAGAAAAATGAACCATAGCTTAATTTTCAGTTATATTTTTTCCTATTTTAGTGCCACGAAATCACAGGCCACTAGTTAACGCAAATCATAGAGCCACATTTTGAAGATGATGAAGAATCTGCAAATTGCTGTAACATACTCGAACACGATCGAATGGGATGTTTGCTGATAATATGTTAGTACTTCTGCGACATATACTTACCTCCCTTCACCAGTTATCTGATTATGTGAATGGCACCTATGAGGTTCCTCATTACGGTCTCTTATTTTTAAATTCAGTGAACACAACGCACAGTACCCTGCAAGAAACACGAAACAGAACACTTCCAACACCAAAAAACTATGAAACTATTTATTAAACATATGGTTAGCCTCAAGTGCAGGCTCCATGTTCAATCCAAATTAACGCAACTGGGTTTATTATATCGCTTCGATGAACCAGGGATTATCGAAATTTTCGGCAATTTTGATGCAAAGGAGAGACTTCACATTACCAATGAATTAGTATCGGCTGGTTTGCCTTTACTTGAAGAAAACGATCGGGAATTGCTTGAAAAAACCGAGAAAGTTATCGACACCATGATTTCAAAGTCTGACGCTGATTCAGAAGATCAATATATTGAGTACATTACTTCCCAAACACACACCGAATATTCGTATATATCGGACTTGTTTATCGACTTACGTGGCACATCAATTCCGAACTACATTGTTCAACAGAAAATAGAACGGGCAAAGGAATTGCTAATATACACCGACAAAAAGGTATTTGAAGTAGCGAAGGAATTAAATTATAGCTCTCCTTCACGCCTCACATACCAATTTCGAAAAGTAACAGGATTGTCTCCTGTATTTTTCAAACAACTTCGCGCAAAGCGAAATGAGTTAGCACATTTGAGTAACAGGTATCAAACAACAGGTCTAAATTCAACGGAGCGCAAGGATGAAGCTATACATCAAATACATGGTAAGTCTTCGGTGCAAAATCGTCGTAAGAAACGAGCTTGAAAAACTAGGGATTTTACCGGTACGAGTGGAGTTGGGAGTGGTTGAGATAAGTGATACCATCACCAAAAAACAGAGGGCACAGTTAAAGAAGAATTTAGAAGCTTTAGGGCTGGAGCTCCTCGAGGATAAAAAAAGCATTCTGGTAGAGAATATTAAGAATTTAATCATCGAGATGGTGCATTACTCGGATGAGATGCCCAACGTGAACAATTCTGAATATATCAGCGATAAACTGGGATATGACTATACCTATCTGTCCAATGTTTTCTCTGAAGTTAAGGGAATGACCATTCAGCAATTCTTTATTTACAACAAAATAGAGAAAGTCAAAGAGTTGCTGATGTACGATGAACTCAATTTGACTGAGATCTCCTACAGGCTGAATTACAGCAGCGTAGCGCATCTTTCTAATCAGTTTAAAAAAGTAACCGGACTGCGTCCCTCCTATTACAAACAGCGCCAGCCAATTCAACGGGCCAATCTGGAAGACCTGTAACAAACGCAACTAAATCCCTGATTTCTGTAAGATTTCTCTGTTGCAGAATCCTCATTTTTGATCCTGAACCAGTTGCTGGACCTTACTTGAAATTCAAGGATTGCCTCTTTACACACATTATTGCCCTGCAATCAAAGGTGACGGAGCAGTATTTGGTATTGGTAATTCTGGCCTATTCAGCATAACTTATAATATCAGGATGAAAAAACTCGGGATTTTTATAATTGTTATCGGCCTGCTGATGGCTGTGGTTACAGGTTTTAATGTTCTCACCAGTGAGAAACCTGACGTGGGAGACGCTGAACTCACCCATCACAAAGACACCGATATTAATTGGGCCCCGTTGGTCGGAGTTGCAGTTATGGCATTTGGCGGTGTCATCTACTATTTTGCAGGCAAGAAGGCATAAGAACTCTTCCGCTTCGGACCGTCAATCTGTAAAATATGCAACTCCTTTGCTGATAACTGTAATGCTAAGACAACCGAGAGTTTCCAAATTTGAATCGTTGTAATTATTCAACCGATATACGATGTTAATTACAAACTGTAATAAAAAATTAACCATTCAAAAATACCAACACAATGAAAAATAAATTATTTGGCTCAATTGTAGTTTTGACTGCTGTAGCACTAGTTAGCTGTGAGCCAGCTGTTCAAAAGGATGAAAATGCAGAACAGAACCGAACCGAAAGCAGCAGAAACATTGACGATGCTGAGGCGCAATACCGCGATGATGTGACCAACTTCCGTACGGATATGGAACGACGCACCATGGACAATGAGCGCCGGATTACAGAATTGCGCAACGGAGATGCACCTGCCGACAACACCAGTACTCAACAGGATGGGACGAATACTACCACAGACGCAGATCGCGAACAAAGAGTAGAAGAACTCGAACGTAGAAATGATGATCTCCGGACAAGATTGGATGAAGCTGCTGACGACGGAGAAGAGGGCTGGCAAGAGTTTAAAGCCGACTTTAACCGTGAAATGCGTGAACTGGAACAGGAAATCAACGAATTGACTTCTGGAGACGAGGGCGATCAGGCACAAAACAACTGAGTGAAAAATCAGCATTCTTTATCCATTTCCTAAAATAAAAAAACAGATTATGAAAATTTTGCCGCTTCTTATTGCCGCTCTTTGTTTTACAACCGTAAGCCAGGCCCAACTTTTAAATGAAGAGTTCAGAGAAAAATTATCTTTTGGATTAAAAGCGGGAATCAATATTTCTAATGTGTATGATACCCGTGGAGAAGACTTCGAGGCTGATCCAAAAGCCGGAGCCGCTGCCGGGGTATTTTTGCAAATACCTATCGGTGCCTATCTCGGCTTTCATCCTGAAGTTCTGTTTTCTCAAAAAGGATTTCATGCTACCGGAAGCTTTATCGGACACCAGTACAGCTTTACACGTACCACCAATCACATCGACGTCCCCTTATTGATCGCTTTTAAACCGGCCGGATTTTTAACCATCCTTGGTGGACCTAATTATTCATTTATGTTCAACCAACGCGATAAATTCGATACGCCGCTGCTCAACGCAGAACAAGAGCAGGATTTCGATGATGTCAATCTGCGTCGAAATGTACTCGGCTTTATTGGCGGACTCGATTTCAACATGATGAATTTCGTATTGGGAACCCGTGTAGCCTGGGATTTTCAAACCAATCATGGAGACGGTAGTTCATCCATACCAAGATACAGAAACACCTGGTTTCAGGTATCACTGGGTTTCAGGTTCTGATTGGCCCTAACCCTTAATAATAATCTTATTGCTCAGTATTCATCATATATAAAACGGAAAAAACCATGATCACCACAGACCAAAACAGCATTGCACTTTCAAGATTAAATGATATTCTCAACGCTCCAAAGGATGGTGAATTCGATAATATTGCAAGATTGGCTGCCGAAGTACTCAACGTTCCATTTGTATTGATTTCGCTGGTGCACTCAGGAAAACAAAAAACGAAGACTATGGCCTTCGCGAACGGAACCAGTCAGTTTGCAGCATCAGATATTACAGAAACCAATGTATCTGTCTCGGTTTCTTCGAGAGCATATTTGTCCGATGATCTTATGCGAAAGCATCCTGACGTTATAAAAGAGGCACTGGCAGAGAGCGATGAACTCGATTTTCGGGCAACCGCTCCCCTGGTGACCAAATCGGGTGATCACCTCGGAACGCTCTATGCATTTGACAGAGATGGCCGCTTGTGGGGAAATGTACACTGGGAGATTCTCGATGTAATAGCCGGAATAATCGTGGGTCAGCTCGAAGTTAAAATTGCTGCCCAAAACATTATTCGGGAACAACAGGATATGGCGTATGTAATGTCACACGACATTCGTGGGGCGGTGTGCAACATTCCCGTTTTGGTAAAAATGATTCAGGACGAAAAGGAAGATTCTGACAAGCAAAAGGCACTGGGTAATATGATTGTTAAGGCAGCAGAAAAAAGCCTGCAATCGGTGGATCAGTTCTACGCAAATTCTCAGATGACAACTGCTGATAATTCAGAAAAATCAGACATGAATTTATCAGATGTCGCCCGTAAAACAATTACGGCACACCGCCCGTTCGCAGCAAGAAAGCAGGTGACCCTTAACATGCTTATCGAGCCTAATATTCAACTTACAGGCAACAGGAAAAGCATTGTTAAATTACTGGATAATTTATTGAGCAACGCCATTAAGTATAGCAAGGACGGTCAAACTGTTGATGTTATCCTCGTAAGGAGCAAAGACTTTATAATTCTGGAAGTCCGGGATGAAGGAGTAGGAATGTCGCGAAACGATCTCAACAATGCATTTACAAAATTTGGATCCTTTGATTCGAAACCAGGTAATGGTGAAGACACCTCCGGCCTTGGACTTTGGGTAGTAAATGAAATTGCAAGAGATCACGACGGAAGGGTAACCTTGAAAAGCCGGGGAAAAGGTAAGGGAACCACATTTACAGTGATGCTGCCACATATGACAGATTACCTGAATAACAAAGTTTCAAAAAAGCGACCGGCACACCGTATTCTTTCAGCAGGCGATTACGCGAAAAACGGTGCCTCGGTTTCCAACAAACACATCAATCCTCAACTATAATTTCACTAAACTCAAACAACAATGGGAAATTTACTTTACATCATCGCTGTAATTCTGATCATTGCCTGGGCCGTAGGGTTCCTCGGTTTTCAATCTGGCGGAATTATCCACATCCTACTCGTTATCGCCCTGATTGCGGTTCTTCTCAGAATTATTCAGGGACGAAGAGTATAGCAATACAGATAAGTAATTATTAATCACTTTAAAAAATAAAACAATCATGAGTGCAGGAAAATCAATTTTAGGAATATTAGCCGGAGCCGCAGTTGGCGCCGCAATCGGGATACTTTATGCCCCAGACAGAGGCGAAGAAACCAGAAAGAAAATCTCCAAAAAAGGCCGTGAAATCTCTGAGGACATGGAGAAAAAATTCAGCAATCTTTCAGGAATGGTTACCGAAAAACTGGATAACATTAAACGCGAAGTTGGAAAACGAGCAGACGCCAGAACAGATCGTGATGAAAGAGTGAACGAAATGGCATCAGCCGGAACGACTGGAAACAAAGGGAATTCCAATATGTAAAAACTAATCCGGAAGGCTTCCGGATCCTAAGTTGTGAGATAAGGTGCAGTTACTGTAACCTTTCCACATTCTAAATAATACAACGGTCTTCAGGGCTGACAGAATAATATTACCACAGGTTGACGCAAAGGACGGATTGAAGCTCCGTCCTTTTTTTTGCCCCTAAAAAAGGGGGATGTTGTAATAATGTGCGATTAGGAAGGGCTATAAAATCCGAAAACCCTCGAGGAGGGTTTTCAGAGCTATGAAACAGAAAAACTTCGCATGGCCAAGCGCAAGGCTGCGCTTTCTATTAAAAATCTGCAAGAAATGCAGACGGCCTTACAAGTTAACGCGTACCAAAGGTAGATAAGTAGAATCGGTATTGCAAACTTTTCTTAAAATTTACACAAATCCCACATTATAAAACAAGTCAAATAGCTCTTAACCAAAAGTATATCCTTTTAACAAATTGTTCCGCCAATGAAATACACAAGCAATTGGTAGCCTATTTTCAGTGGTTGGAAGAATAAATTAACCGATTGATCCCTGCATTATTTACTAAATCGCTTTTCCCGGGTTCAAAATACCGTTCGGATCAAATATATTTTTAATGCCTTTGAACAACTCCCGGTGTAACGGCGAAAATACCACATCCAGGTATGGTCGCTGAACATATCCGATACCATGTTCGCCCGAAATGGTTCCCCCCAACTCTTTCGTCAGCTCAAATATTTCACGAACGCCTTTTGTCAGATTAAAATTCCAATCGTCGTCCGACAAGTCACCTTTAATAATATTGACATGCAGGTTTCCATCTCCGGCGTGACCATAACACACCGATTGAAATCCGTATTTCCTTCCAATACTTTTGACCCCCACCAGCAACTGAGGCAAAGCAAATCGAGGCACTACCGTATCTTCTTCCTTATAAACAGAATTGGATTTAACCGCTTCACTAACTCTTCTTCTTAATTTCCAAAGTGCGTCTTTCTGATCCTCGCTTTCGGCAAACAGCACTTCATCGGCACCAAAAAGTTCTACAACTTCATTGATCTTTTCGCACTCCGCAACCAGTACATCCAGATCATTTCCATCTACTTCGATCAACAGGTGCGCCTGGTGGTGATCTTCTATCTGCACGGTAACCTCCTCTACAAATCGCGCAGCCCAATCAATGGCATCGCGCTCCATAAATTCAAGAGCAGACGGTGTGATTCCGGCTTTAAAAATTGCAGCTACTGCCGCGCAGGCTTTCTCTGCACTCGAAAAAGGCACCAGCATGAGCAGATTTTTCTGAGGAAGCGGAATCAAACGCATAACTGCTTTTGTGATAACACCCAGCGTTCCTTCACTGCCGATCATCAATTGCGTCAGATTATAGCCGGTTGCATTCTTCAACACATTCGCGCCGGTCCAGATGATCTCTCCATTGGGCAACACCACCTCCAGATTGAGCACAAAATCTTTGGTCACTCCATACTTTAAGGCATGTGGTCCGCCGGAGTTCTCGGCCAGATTACCCCCGATAAAACAAGAACCCCGACTAGCCGGATCAGGCGGATAATATAAACCAAGTTCTGCAACCGCTTCCTGAAAAACCTGCGTAATGACACCAGGCTCCACGGTAGCCTGAAGATTGTCGGTATCGATGTTCAAAATTTTATCGAATCGCTCCATTGAAAGCCCTACTCCGCCAAAAATGCTGAGTGCTCCCCCACTCAATCCTGTGCGGGCTCCGATGGGTGTCACCGGAATAAATTTTTCATTACAGAATTTCAAAATTGCTGAAACCTCACCAGAATTGGCCGGTTTTACCACAACTTCGGGTGGGAAACTGAGATTTTCTGTTTCATCATGACCGTATTCTGACCGGCTTTCAGCATCGGTCAGTACCCAATCATTACCCACAATACTTTTCAGAACCTGAATTACTTCGATATTTGTTGTTCCAAATTCTTTTTGGCGCATAAAGTTCGGGTGTGGGATGCACCACAAAGATATTTATTCGGATCAAACGCATAGCTACCGGCATTTAGGCACAAATGCATATATTCGGGGCTTCTCTTTTTTTTGATGATTCAACCTCTAACGTTGGCACAATCTGTAAATCAAACAACTCCCTCTCAGTAATCTAATGTTATCAAACTTATGAGCGATTCTACACCCGAAGTGAAAAAACGAAAAGGTGGCCTTGCCCGATTTCTGGATATCATAGAAGTCGCCGGAAATAAACTTCCTGATCCCGCCATTCTCTTTTTAATCCTGCTAATCGTAATTTGGATTTTCTCGGCCATTATGTCGAATATGACATTTACCGAAATCGATCCACGTTCAGGCGAAGCGGTAAATATTATCAACCTGCTTACTGGTCCTTCACTGGCCGATTTCCTCTCCGGAATGGTCAATACCTTTATGAGTTTTGCTCCGTTGGGAATTGTGCTGGTTGCAATGTTGGGTGTTGGAGTTGCCGAACATTCGGGATTCATAAACGCCGGATTAAAATACCTGCTCGGCCTGACACCGGCTAAATTACTTACACCGATGTTGATTCTGGTTGCCATCGTCAGCCATACGGCCACGGATGCCGGATATGTGTTGGTGATTCCGCTGGGTGGGGTTATATTTTATGCAGCGGGGCGCCATCCTCTGGCCGGTATTGCTGCAGCTTTTGCCGGAGTATCCGGAGGCTTCAGCGCCAACTTTGTACCTTCAGGAATCGATCCTTTGCTACAGGGTTTCACCCAGGCAGCCGCACGAATCATCGACCCGGCCATTGAACTTAACCCACTAAACAACTGGTTTTTCACCGGAATTTCGAGCATTCTGATCGTCGGATTGGGCTGGTACCTTACGGATAAAGTAGTGGAACCACGCCTGAAACGCACCGCACCTGTGGACGAACAAATTGACGACGAACCCACGATGGATAAACTTGAATCCCACGAGAAAAAAGCATTCTGGGTTTCTACAGGTGCCATGATTCTAGGATTGATCGGGTTGTTTTTTTGGGTGATGCCCGAGGATTCGGCCATGCGGTCACCGGATGGTGAAGTGGCTTCGTTCGCTGCTCCGCTCATGCGATCAATCGTACCGCTCATTTTCTTAATATTCCTATTGCCCGGGGTGATTTACGGCTACATGGTCAAAACCTATAAGAACTCCAAAGATCTGATTCAAAGTATGAGTAAGGCAATGACCGGGATGAGCTATTATATTGTAATGGCCTTTTTCTGCGCATTGTTCATCGAAGCCTTTGGTAAATCAAATATCGGAGCATTGCTGGCGCTGAAAGGTGCCTCCGGCTTGCAGGCTATGGCATTGCCCGCTGAAATCACCATTGTCGGAATCATCTTGTTAACAGCAATGGTAAACCTGTTAATTGGATCGGCCTCAGCCAAATGGGCACTCATCGGACCAATTATGGTTCCGATGCTCATGCAGCTGAATATTTCTCCTGACCTAACCCAGGCTGCCTATCGGGTTGGCGATTCTGTTTCGAATATCGTAACCCCATTGATGCCCTACTTCCCCTTGGTGGTGGTATTCTGCCAGCGTTACGTGAAACGAACCGGTATCGGAACCCTGGTGGCGATGATGATCCCCTATTCTGCAGTTTTCCTCGTCTCATGGACCATCTTCCTGTTGATATACTGGAAACTGGGCATTCCACTTGGACTGCAATCGAACTACATTTATCCGTAAAACTGATCTTCTGAAACCATGAAAGTAACTCAGCTTCTATCCTTCCGGAATATTCTGACCGCCGGAATTGTTGCGTTTTTTACAATTGCAACCGGTTCTGTACAGGGTCAAAAAGAGCTCGACAACCGTACGATTTGGGCATCTGCGGCATTTTACCCAGCTTCTATCGGTGACATCCGATCCATGAACGATGGTGTACACTATTCAAAACTCGATCAGGCAGGTGACATGGTGGAGCTCAACCAATACCAGTATCAGGATGGAGAAAAAGTCCGGACGCTGGTGCCGGCAGATGTTTTACCTGATAAGAAAAGAATTCAGGGATATCAATTTAATGCCGACGAAACGAAGGTGTTGTTGAAAACCGATATCGAAGGAATTTATCGACACTCATATAAAGCAAATTATTTCATCTATGATCTGGCTGAGGGAAAGGTTCAACCCCTTACCGATTTCTCACAGGGAAAACAACAACTTGCTGATATTTCTCCTGCTGGAAATCATGTAGCATTTGTTCGCGACAACAATATCTTTCTTCGTGATCTGGATTCAGAAAATGAAATTCAGGTAACTACCGATGGTGAAAAAAACAAAATCATCAATGGGTTTCCCGACTGGGTGAATGAAGAAGAATTCAGCTATAACAAAGCTTTTCACTGGTCACCAAAAGGAACTAAAATAGCCTTCAGCCGATTTGACGAAGAAGCCGTTAAAGAATTTCAACTGGCCTACTACGGAAATTTATATCCGGTGGAGTATCGGTTCAAATATCCGAAAGCAGGTGAAGAAAATTCGAAAGTACAGGTGAAAATCTATGACCTGAAAACCGGCAAAACCAATGACTGCAATCTTCCGGTGAACGAAGAATTCTACATTCCTCGCTTAAAATGGACGTTGGATGACAACAAACTTTGCATCATGAAACTGAACCGGCATCAGAACCACCTTGAGTTTCTGTTGGTCGATCTCACCAAAGACCATCCATTCGGAATAGATCTGGAAAAGATATATGATGAAAAATCGGAGACCTATATAGAGATCAACGACAATCTCACCTTTCTTTCCAACGGACATCAGTTTTTATGGAACAGCGCCAAAAGCGGATACAATCACTTGTATCTGTTCGACATGAACAGCGAAAATGAAGTGGCGCTTACCAGCGGAGAATGGGAAGTAATGGATTTCCTCGGTCTTCACGAAGAAAAAGGATTGGTTTACTATACTGCCGCTGAGGAAAGCCCTATTGAAAAAGCGGTGTATTCTGTTAAGACCAACGGAAAAGGAAAAAAGAAGCTGAGCCAGAATCCGGGATACAATTCTGCTATTTTCAGCCTAACGTTTAAATACTACATCCTCACTCATTCGGACGCGGCTACGCCACCACGTGTATCGCTCCACAATGCTTCGGGCAAAGAAATCCGGGTATTGGAAAGCAACGAACGATTGAGAAACGAACTGGCCCAATACGATCTTCAGCCGAAAGAATTTTTCACCTTCACCACCGAGCGGGGCGACGAATTAAATTCGTGGATGATCCGACCGCCAGATTTTGATGAATCGAAGAAGTACCCGGTGCTGATGGTCGTGTACGGAGGACCCGGCAGCAACACGGTGAAGAATTCGTGGGGAGGTCATGATTACCTATGGCAGAACCTTATGGCGCAGGAAGGCTATGTCATCGTTTCGGTAGATCCTCGGGGTACGATGTTTCGTGGAACCGAATTCGGTCACAGCACCTACATGCAACTTGGCAAACTCGAAACCGAGGATATGATTTCGGCCGCAAAATATCTCGGGGAACAACCGTATGTAGATAAAGAACGAATCGGAATTCAGGGCTGGAGCTATGGCGGCTATTTATCGTCGTTGTGCATGACAAAAGGCGCGGAATTCTTCAAAGCCGGAATAGCCATTGCACCGGTTACGAACTGGCGATTTTATGACTCTATTTATACCGAACGTTTTATGCGTACGCCACAGGAGAATCCGGAAGGTTATGACCGGAATTCACCCATCAGTTATGCAGCGCAATTTGATGATAAGAAGGATAAATTTCTGTTGATCCACGGAACGGCGGATGACAATGTCCATGTTCAGAATGCAATGGACCTGGCTTCTGCGTTGATTCATGCCAACAAGCAATTTGATATGATGATTTATCCCGATAAGAATCACGGAATTTACGGTGGGAAAACAAGGATTCAATTGTACACTTTGATGACCAATTATATTCTGGAAAATCTATAACCTATGAGCAAGACGACGAATACCAAACACCCAAAAGGCCTTTATTTTTTGTTTTTCACAGAAATGTGGGAACGATTCGGTTATTATTTGATGCTGGGAATCTTCGTCCTCTACATGATCGATGTGGACACGGGCGGAATGGGTTTTCTGGATAAGAATGCGGATGATATTTTCGGGACGTTTATCGCCCTAACTTATTTGACTCCTTTCTTGGGCGGCTTCTTGGCTGACCGGATTTTGGGTTATGTGAAATCAGTGTATATAGGCGGTGTGCTGATGGCGGCGGGATACATCGCATTGGCACTGCCGGGACTTACTTCTTTTTACGTTGCATTGGGGCTTATCATAGTAGGGAACGGTTTGTTTAAACCTAATATTTCTACTTTATTGGGAAATTTATATTCCAAAGAAGAATACAAATCGATGAAGGATTCCGGATACAATATTTTTTATATGGGAATCAACATCGGCGCATTTATCTGCAACATTATCGCAGCTTTTATGCGGAATAAAT
>CALDPJ010000235.1 GCA_937911795.1 uncultured Flavobacteriales bacterium
CGGTCATGAAACGATCGAACATTACGAAGTCGGGGTTGAGTTCCTGCAGAAAATCATCAAATCCGGAATCATTCAGCGGAATGGATGCAGGCTTTACATTCCATTTATTGAGCGCGGCACTAAAATCGTTACGTGTTGCAGCACTGGCAAAAGTTATTTCTCCTTCACCGGAAAGTGCTTCGATGAGCTGAATCATCCGGCTGCCGGCGGCAGAAGATTCCGGTTCCGGCCAATGTTTTCCGATGATAAGGATCCGTTTCACAGCCGCGGATTAACCGTGCATGGTTTCTTCCTTGCCGTACTTTTCCATGAGCGAACCTTCGTATTGCAAAAATTCATCCCAGCGTTGGTTAACATCCACATCGGTGCAATACTTTCGCGCCAGCCGTAAAAATGTGGTGTAATGATTGGCTTCCGAAATCATCAGTTCGCGATAAAAACTGCAAAGGTCTTCGTCATCCAGATTTTCAGAAAGCATTCTGAATCGCTCACAACTCCGGGCTTCAATCATCGCTGCAAATAACAGTGCCTCGGCCAGTTGATGTTTTCGATTTCCTCCTTTCTTTATAAACTTCGCCAGATCGCGCACATAATTGTCCTGCTTTTCAAACCCCAGCACCAATTCCCGCGCCTTGATCTTCTCGTTAACCAGCTGAAAATGCTCCAGTTCTTCGAGCGCAATCGATGTGAGCGTTTCAACCAATTCGGGGTATTCCGGAAAACGAACAATGGTGGAAATGGCGTGCGACGCCGCTTTTTGTTCGCACCAGGCATGATCGGTAAGGATTTCGGTAAGGTTTCCGGCCGCCAGCCGTACCCATCGGGGATCTGTCGGAAGTCTTAATCCCAGCATAACTTTTTCGGAGGTTGACATGCCGCAAAGATAGCGGTTAAGAAGAATCCAAAAACCGAAATTAGCTTACGGCAAAGCTTCGTAACTTTACGGCTATGCATCCATGGATTTCAGTCAACGACCAATTGCCGGAAGATGGAGAACGGGTGTTGGTCTACATCCCCTCCAACGAAGTTTTTCTACCTGGTAAAACCGGCGAAACTGCCAGAATCACAGTTCTGACGATGAAGTTTCACCACAATTTTTTTTCAGAAGAAAAAGCAGCTGCTAAAAAAACACAAAAACATTTCTGGGTGGGCGAAGGTCAGAGCAATCACTTTTTTGAAGATGTAACCCATTGGCGACGCATGCCAGATCCTCCTGAAAGCGATTAAACTACTACCTGCGTCTGGTTGATCAAACCAGAACGACGCATATACATGAATTCATCAAAAGCAGACCGCATCGTCAAACCACATTTTGAGAGATTTTCAGAATCGCTAAGAAACAACAACATATTCCGGTCGCATATCGATAATAACTTTGGATTTACGGGATTGAAAATACCTTGATCTATACCGGTTTGATACAACTTTTTGAGCCGGTCAAGGTGATCGTCCAAAAGTATCATAAAAGCTGCCCATTTATCAGGATAGTATGTTTTCAAATCCTCACGTACTACCGGGCTGAGATCGCACATGTGTTTTAATAAATGATATAGCGATTTCTGGTATCTGTCCGGAATGGAAAATGCTTCGCTGGAAATCAGTTCATTGAATTTATCGAAATCACGACACTTTTCTGATAAATAGCAATCGATGATCTCATCTTTTGATGTGTAGTGGTTGTAAATGGTGGCTTTGCTTATCCTCAGAAAATCGGAGACATCATCCATGCTGAAACCAGCCAGTCCGCGGCTCTTGAAGAAAGGAAAAAGTTGCCGGATCCATTTTGCCCGTTTTTCAGCATTTGAATTGCGTGGTTTTTCTATAGGTTTACGACCCATTGGTTTTGTTTTATAGTAGCATCGCGTATATTCGACGATAGATTGGATGGCTTGGTGGCGTAAATATAAGTTTTTATCTACAGGCCCGAAATTTTGTGAAAAACTTTACGATATCTGACCTGTTCCTAATTTATTGTTCCGCAGAATGAAACAGGAGAGCTACCGCACGTAACTTATTTCTGATAGGGTGCCCGACGCCGGATTAATGTCGCTTGCCTGACACAGCAGGGACTTCGGTTATTCCCCCACCCGTTTGTCTACCTGTGGTTTTAAAATATCGGCTTGTTTCATAGAGAGCGCAATTCTCTTTCTCGCCTGATCCACCGACAGCACTTTTACTTTTACGGGTTGATTGATGCGTACCACCTCAAACGGATCAGAAACGAATCTATCTGCGAGTTCCGAAATATGCACCAGACCATCCTGTTTTACGCCGATGTCGACAAATGCTCCAAATTGAGTAATATTCGTGACCACGCCCCACATCTGGGATCCGATTTCCAGATCATCGGGATGTGTAATTTTCCGGTTGAATTCTACAGTATACGCTGTTTTGCGCGGGTCGCGGTTGGGTTTTCGCAGTTCCTCAAGCACGCTGTTCAAGGTATATTCACCAACTCCGCCGGTTATTAATGAAGTCGTATCAGTTTTTTCCAGCAAGGAATCGTTGTTGATGAGTTCTTCGATATTTACTTTTAACTGACCGGCAATTTTTTTAACCAGTCCATAGCTTTCAGGGTGTACCGCTGTATTATCTAATGGATTGTCTGCACCTGATATTCGCAGAAATCCAGCACATTGTTCAAATGCTTTTGCTCCGAGACCGGAAACACTCAGTAGCTCTTTCCTGGATTTAAAATCACCGTTTCCTGAGCGATATTTTACAATTTTATCTGCCAGACCAGGTCCGAGGCCGGAGATGTGCGCCAGCAAATAAGGACTTGCCGTATTCAGCTCCACACCCACATCGTTAACGACCAACTGAATGCATTGATCGAGTGCCGATTTCAGCTTTTGTTCATCCACATCGTGTTGGTATTGCCCCACTCCAATTGATCGCGGATCAATTTTTACCAGTTCGGCTAGCGGATCCATCAACCGACGACCAATAGAAACAGCACCGCGAATGGTGACGTCGTGGTTGGGGAATTCGGCCCTTCCTACGGACGAGGCGGAATAAACGGATGCACCGTCTTCATTCACCATATATACTTCGAGTTCTCTTTTAAACTCCGTTCGTTTGATGAGATCTTCGGTTTCGCGACCGGCCGTTCCGTTGCCAATAGCAATGGCTTCAATGTTGTGGGTTTTGATCAATGAATGGATAGTGTTCCTGGCCTGATTGGTTTTTTTCTGGGGAGCATGTGGAAAAATTGTATCGTGCCCGAGTAAATCTCCATTTTCGTTCAGCGCTACCACCTTACACCCCGACCTGAATCCTGGGTCAATGGCCAGCACCCGCTTTTTACCCAGTGGTGGTGCCAGAAGGAGCTGCCGTAGATTTCCGACAAACACGGCAATGGCCGAATCCTCGGCTTTGGTTTTTAGTGAATTTTTAACCTCCGTCTGCAAGGCTGGGCGCAGCAAGCGTGTATAGGCATCCGGAATTACTTTTTTGACAAATTTACCCGAAGGACTATTGTTGCGAACAAAAAACTGCTCTATCAGATCAAGTGCCCGTTTTCGATCTGGAGTGAAACTCAGTCGTACAATTCCCTCGTCTTCGGCACGAAAGACGGCTAAAATCCGATGCGGTTTAATTTTATTTACCGGCTCCTTGTAACTGAAATAATCACTGTACTGCCGGCCTTCCTCATCCTTTCCTTTAATTACCGTTGAAGCTACCACACCTTCACGAAAAAAGAGCGCTCTTAATTTTCTGCGCAATACCGGGTGCTCATTCATCCATTCTGCAATGATATCTCCTGCCCCGCTCAAAGCTTCGCCACCGGAAGAGATTGTACCCTTTATAAATGACTTCGACATTTTTTCAGGATCACCTTCGCCCTGGGCCATGATCATTTTTGCGAGCGGCTCCAACCCGGCAGCCTTTGCCTTCTCTGCTCTGCTCTGTTTTTTGGGTTTAAACGGGAGGTAGATATCCTCCAGCTCAGGTAAATCTGTTGCCGCCAGCAGTCTTTCTTCTAATTCAGCCGAAAGTAAACCCCGCTCCTTTAGGGACTTAAATATAGCAGTTCGTCGTTGGTCAAGCGCAGCCAGTTGCTGCATTTGTTTCTCAATAGCCAGTATTTGTACTTCATCCAATCCCGAAGTCTGATCTTTTCGGTAGCGTGCAATAAAAGGAACAGTTGCTCCCGATTGCAACAGCT
>CALDPJ010000236.1 GCA_937911795.1 uncultured Flavobacteriales bacterium
GTACTTCATCCAGGCCCGAAGTCTGATCTTTTCTGTAGCGTGCAATAAACGGAACCGTTGCACCCGACCGCAACAGCTCTATGGCTGTGTCAACCTGTTTTTCACTTAGTTGAAGATCTTTTGATATGAGTTGTGCGTGTTTCAATGTCTGCTATTTGCCCCAAAATTAAACATTAAAATAGGTGCTGATTGCGAAGCATTGCTCATGGAGTCGGGCGAAAATTTAAATTTGTAGTGATGGCCAACATGCGTCAACATTACGGAATCGATAAAGTATCTCCGCGACAAAAGCGGATTTATATAATCATTTTTGAAGCTGAAACTTCCGAGGGTAAACGCTTTGACGTTATTCTTTTGTGGGTGATCTTATTCAGCGTCGTTGTCGTGTTGCTCGAGAGTGTAAATTTTATTCGCGAAGGCAACGAACTCATATTTATTATTATTGAATGGATCATCACGATCTTGTTTACAGTTGAATATGCTGTGCGAATATATTGCGTCGGCCGTCCGCTGAAGTACATTTTCAGTTTTTATGGCATCATTGATCTACTGGCAATCCTGCCTACTTTTATCGGTATTTTCTTCCCGGTAGCCCATCCTCTGATGGTCATCCGAATGATGCGCCTTTTGCGGGTCTTCCGAATATTGAATCTGAAAGGATTTATCAGGGAAAGCCAAAATCTTACGCGGGCCCTGCGCCATAGCGGAATCAAAATTTTGGTATTTCTTTTTGCCGTTTTGATTACGGTGGTGGTATTCGGCACCATTATGTTTATGATCGAACCAGCCGAAGCCGGATTCACCAGCATTCCTCAGAGTATTTACTGGGCCATTGTCACGCTTACCACCATTGGATATGGTGATATTGTTCCGGTAACGCCATTCGGAAGAGCACTTGCAGCCATCGTAATGATTCTGGGGTATGGTCTGATAGCTGTTCCGACCGGAATCGTATCGTCCCAAATGGCGCAAATTAAAGACCCCGTAAAAGGACCGGGCTATAAAATGTTTCGCTGTTCAGAATGCGGAGCCGAAGGACACTTACACGACGCCCGCTATTGCAGGCAGTGCGGTCAACCTTTTGAAGGAAATAGCGAAGTATAATCCCCACCTGATCATTTTCTTGTGAAATTTTATACGAAAAATGTAACGCATCATTCATTGCCGTTATTTTCGATGAACAAAAATTATTTCCGCGCAAACAGGCAATTTTAGTAGATAAACGATATATTTGGCGCTGTTAATTCGAATCAACCTTCTGCCATGAAGCAAAATCTATTTATTACACTTTTAGCCCTTCTTTTTACTGTAGGGCTGGGAGTTGAATCGTACGCTTGTGATTATTCCCCGAGCGTTAATGCAAACAATATTGTAGACAACGGCGACGGTACCTACTCATTTGATGTACTTATGTGCATTGGGGAACGCGGTTCTGAGAACGGCCCCGTGATTTATATGTCGGATGGAATAAACATCATTTCTACTTCGGCACCGGAATTAATCAGCCCAACAACCGGAAACATCGCAGTTGCCAATATTACAGGGGGCGTGATTACTTATGACTTTGCGGGCGCTGCTTACTGGGAAACAGACGATGATGAATTCGGACCTTGTTTAGCATTTACACTCACTGTTGACAGTGACCCGACCGCAGCTACTGTATCCTTCGAAAATATCAATGATGGATGTTTGAATGAATTTTCAGGAGTGTGGGACACCACCATTTTAAGTGGCGGAACCTGCGTTGCCGACCAATCGATCATCGCTCCTGCAGCCATTTCTGGGAACACCAACGGTGCCGGCAATGATTGCGACTATCGCCCATCTGATGATCACACCATAGAAGTTGAAATCCTTTGTGAAGGAATCTACACCTTCTCCACCTGCGATACCACTGCAGTATGGGATACCTGGTTATATCTGAGCGCAAGCTGCTGCGATGGTATGATTGTTCAGAACGATGACTTTTGCGGTGCACAGTCACAAATTACCACTTATCTACCTGCCGGAACTTATTATCTGACAATTGAAGGCTACGGTGCGACAACAGATGGAGCATTTACCGTAGATATAATCTCCGGAGAACCACCTTACAAAGCAGAAACAAGTCCCGATCAATCCATCTGCGAAACCAGCACCATTATCATGGGAAATCCTCCGGTTATCGGAACGGGGTCATGGAGTGTACTTACCGGAAGCGGAGAAATTGTTCATCCAGACAGTGCAACAACCGAGGTAGTGAACCTGAGCAATGGTATCAACCAGTTTATCTGGACCCTGGGTGAATCGCCATGTGCCACCAGCTCTGATACAATAACCGTAATTGCTGCAGGAAATCTGATGATTACCTGTCCTGCCGAAGTAATCTCTGTAGCAGAACCCGGTGAGTGTTCGGCAACTGTAAATTATGATTTACCGGAAGCATCCAGTGAATGTAGCCCTGTTACAATAACTCCAATAGATGTTCTGGGACCTGGTGCCGAGTTCCCGGTCGGAACAACACTGGAACAATATCTTGTTGAAGATACCCTCGGAAATGCCGATAGTTGCTTTGTGGTCATTACAGTCATTGATGATGAACCACCGGTTATTTCGTGTCCCGAAAACATTAGCGTAAACAACGACGCGGGCGAATGCTTCGCAGTAGTTGATTTTACAGAACCGCAGGGAACCGATAACTGCCCCGATGCGACCACAGCGCTTATATCTGGTATCCCTGCCGGTGAACAATTTCCGATCGGTACCACCACCAATATTTATGAAGTGACCGATGCCTCCGGAAATTCCAATGTCTGCATGGTTGAAATTACTGTTACAGATGCTGAATCACCCGTATTTGACAGCTGTCCGGATGACATCGAAGTGAACATTGATGAAGGTGAATGCGACACTGTTGTCAACTACGATTTACCGACAGCATCGGACAATTGTCCGGGATTATCGGCTGCAATTTTAGTAGATGGTTTTGCTCCCGGAGCAACTTTCCCTGTAGGAAATACTACCGTGACTTATGAAGTTACCGATGCCAGCGGAAATGTCGCTCAATGCTCTTTTACCGTAACGGTACTCGAACCACTGTTGCCAGAAATCACTTGTCCGGATGATCTCGTATTCGATGTTTCCGATGGGCTTTGTGGTCATATTGTAAACTATATTCCGCCGGTGGGAATCGACAACTGTCCGGGTTTCTCTACCGAATTGATCGAAGGCCTCGGCACAGGTATGTTTTTCCCGGTGGGCACCACCACAGAAGTGTATGAAGTGACAGATGCCAGCGGCAACGTTGCCACCTGCTCTTTCACGATCACAGTTAATGATACCATATTACCACAAATCACCTGTCCGGCAGATATAGTTGTGGACAATGATGCCGGATTGTGCGGTGCTGATGTAGATTTTACTGCTCCTACAGGCACTGATAATTGTGACGACGTTACCGTTACACTGGTGACTCCACTTGGCCCCGGCGACTTTTTTCCGGTAGGCACAACGAATGTGGGATATATTGTTGAAGACGCAGCCGGAAACATTTCCAGTTGTTCATTTAATGTAACTGTCAATGATATTGAATCGCCACAGCCTGATTGTTCAGACATGACAGTAAGCACCGATCCGGGCGAATGTCATGCCGTAGTTGAATATGAACTTCCTACAGCAACCGACAATTGTGACGATGAAGATATCGTTGTCACCCTTCTTTCAGGACAAGGTCCGGGTGGAACATTCCCGCTCGGCAGCAATGAAGAAATATATTCTTTTGAAGATGCTTCAGGGAATATTGAAGTTTGCACCATTACAATAACCGTAGAGGATGATGAAGATCCTGAAATCGTTTGTCCCGATGATCAGGTGATTATTCTGGATGAAGCAGATTGTACTACTGAAGTAAATTATGTAGTACCTGTTGGTACCGACAATTGTGGCGGAATCACGACCTCACACGTTTCCGGACCACTGCCCGGAGAGGCTGTACCAGCCGGAGAACACACCATTGTATATCAGGCCGAAGACGCTGAAGGAAATATTTTCACCTGTGACTTTACCATTACAGTGGTAGAAACAGTTGATCCGACCATCTCCTGCCCGTCAGACATCGTGGCATACAGCGATCCGCTTTCCTGTGGTGCAGTTGTGAACTACACTGCTCCCGTAGGCGAAGACAATTGTCCGGGCGAAATTACCACCCAGACCGACGGATTGGGTTCAGGTGAAATTTTCCCGGTTGGCACAACCACCGAAACGTACCTGGTTACCGACCTCAGCGGAAATATCGCCAGCTGTAGTTTCACCGTAACGGTATTAGATACCATATCACCGGAAATCAATTGCCCGGCTGATATTGAAGTAGCCTCTGACTCACAAGAATGTACTGCAATTGTAAACTATGATCAACCTACCGCATCCGACAACTGCGACGATGACATTACTATCACCTTAATTGATGGACCGGTTTCCGGAAGTGAATTCCCGGTTGGTGTCACTACCATTGTATTCGAAGCAGAAGATGAATCAGGTAATACTACAACCTGCAGTTTCACAATCACTGTAACCGGTGAAAGCGAACCTGAAATTACCTGTCCCGAAGATATCGTGATCGCCAGCTTGCCGGACTCCTGCGGAACGTTTGTTGAATATCCAACGCCAGAAGCATTTGATGCCTGCGGTGGTGATGTAACACTCACACTTGATGAAGGTCTTGAATCCGGAGCTTTTTTCCCGATCGGAACCACCACCGTTGGTTACACTGCTACGAACACCCTCGGAAATTCAGTTTCGTGTAGTTTCAATATTACTGTTGTGGATGAAGACGCACCGGTAATTACCTGTCCTGAAGACATTGAATTGACTGCTGACGGCGATATTTGTGAATTTGTAGTGAATTATGACTCCCCGACTGCAACCGACAACTGTTCTGTGGATGATATTCAATTGGTCGACGGAGATCCTTCCGGTTCTATATTCGGAATCGGAAATCACACCATTACTTATGAAGCGGTAGACGCCGCCGGAAACACGAGCCAATGTAGTTTTAACATCATCGTTACCGATGTAGTGGATCCAACGATTTCGGGTTGTCCGGACGACATTACGGTGAATGCGACCGAAGGAGAATGTGGCGCTGTTGTCAATTATGAAGAACCTGTCGGCGATGATAATTGTGATTTTGATATCTCACACAATGGTTTTGGCAGCGGAGCTATGTTCCCTGTAGGTGAAACGATTGTAACCTGGACGGTAATTGATTTGTCAGGAAATACGGCCTCTTGCAGCTTTACGGTGACAGTAGTTGATAACATTGCCCCTACAGTTGATTGTGAGGATATTGTAACCTGCGAATCGGTAGTAAACTGGAGCGTCAATGCCAGTGACAACTGTGGTGTAGAAAGCATCGAAGTTACCGAAGGCCCGGAGTCAGGATCTCAGTTCCCGATCGGAACGACTACCGTTTCTGTGCTGGTGAGCGATGCTGCCGGAAATACCGTTTCCTGCAGTTTTGATGTAACTGTCGAAGAGAATCCTGATGCGGCCTATGCCGGACCGGACCAGTTCCTGTGTACTAATACCACCCAACTCGAAGCTAATGATCCACAGAACGGAACAGGATCCTGGGAGTTTGTAAGTGGAAACGGTGATATTTCAAGCATATTGGATCCGAATGCTACACTGTCCAACCTTGAAACCGGAACAGTAGTATTGATTTGGACTGTTGAAGGTTCGGGCTCCTGCCCTTCTACCTCAGACTCGGTAACCATAATTGTAAATGAAGGTGGCACTGTGGATGCAGGAGAAAATGTAACCATTCAGCCAGGTGGATCAACCGATCTGGAAGCTACTACTACAGCTACAGACGGATCTTTCTCGTGGTTTCCCGAAAACGGTCTGAGCTGTACCAACTGTCCGAATCCTGAAGCTTCTCCGAATGCGACAACAACTTATACCGTAACCTACACTACCGCCGATGGCTGTGAATTCTCCGATCAGGTTACTGTTACCGTTATTTCAGACATCCCCACCGGGTTTACTCCAGGTAATGACGGAACCAATGATTACTGGAACATCCCGAATGTAACTCCGGACACAGAAGTTAAAATTTACAACCGATGGGGTAATCTGATTTTCGAATCGGTTGGATACAATGAACCATGGGACGGAACGTACAACAACACTCCGCTACCAATGGCGACTTACTATTACGTAATTGATTACAGGGACGACAGCGAACCGCTGAACGGAACCATTACCCTGATTCGATAAAAGACAAACCAATGGCCATGAATAGATTCTTACTTCTCCTTATTTCGCTACTGGTTGCATCTGCTGGATTCAGTCAGCAATTGCCGCAATACAGTCAGTATATGCACAACCTGTATGTGGTGAATCCTGCATCGGCAGGAATGAATGACTACCTGGACGTAAACCTGAGTTTCCGTCAACAATGGACCGGAATTGATGATGCACCACGCACCTATTACCTCAGTGCAACCGGAGCACTCGGAAAACGCGACAAGCCCACTACCCGTTCGCTCTCCATTCCGATCAGCCGACCCGATCTATATCGTTCGGCACCCATCGGAAGCGGAAAACGAAAACTCAAACATGCCCTCGGTGGAATAGCGATGGTGGATGAATATGGCGCTTTCCAGCGAACAATTGTAAACCTTGGTTACGCCCTGCACATTCCGATCGGCAAAAAATACTATGCTTCTATCGGCGCATCGCTGGGATGGGCGGGACTTCAATTCGACAACAGTGGAATCAGCCTGGAAGATGATGCCGACGCCATCTATCACAACTTTATCGGAACCGGCGATCGTGCAAACATGTTTGATCTGAATCTTGGGGTGATGATCTACAGCGACGACCTTTTCCTTGGATATGGTTTGTATCAGATCATGCAAAATCCTGTAAATTTCGGAGGCCCGGAAACCAATGCTCAACTTTCCGATCACCACTACATAATGGCAGGTTACCGGATTGGTGTCAGCGACAGAGTGGGAATTACACCAAGCGCAATGGTTAAGAACCAGGGTCCTGCGCCGGTATCATTTGATGTTAACCTGAAGTTCGATCTGGATCGTAAATACTGGCTCGGCGTTTCGTACCGACACGAAGATGCAGTTGTTGCCATGCTGGGTCTTACCATTGCAGATCTGATCAAAGTCGGGTATTCATACGATTACACGCTATCGGAATTAAATAATTTCAGTAATGGAAGTCATGAGATCGTTCTCGGTCTGATGCTCTTCAATAAATAAGTAGTGGCAGATGAAGAATATTAAACGCTATATTTCAATTGTGGCTCTCTGCCTGACCGGGCTGATTTCGGCGCAGGCTCAGCTCACACAGTATGAGCCACCTCAAAAACTTTCTGACGCGGTAAACAGCAGCGCATCTGAAGAAAGCATGCCGCTCCTCTCTAAGGATGGCAAGGTGATGTATTTCGTGCGCTCATTTCACCCGGATAATACGGGCGGTGCCCGTGGAGGTCACGACATTTGGTTTTCTACCAAAAACGAAGATGGCACCTGGTCCCCGGCATCCAATAACCTCGGAAGCCTGAATACGAATGTCAACAATGCCGTTGCCGGTGTTAGCGAAGACGGATCGACCATTTACCTGGTGAACACCTACGAAGGAAAAAACGAAAGTGGCATCGGCTTATCGAAAGCTACCCGTACTGGTGATTCCTGGTCAAAACCAGAAAACATCAGCGTTCCGGGTATCAATCCGGTGAATAATTTCTACAGTTTTTACATTACTCCGGAAGAAGACGTATTGTTGATTTCCATGCAGGATAAATTCAGCAAGGGTCAGAACGATATTTATATCTCAACCAAAGATCAGGACGGAAACTGGAATGTTCCAATGAATCTGGGTGAGCGCATCAATACCGCGGGAGATGAAATATCTCCATACCTGTCTCCCGACCGGAAAAAGCTTTACTTCTCTACCAATGGACGTGGTGGAATGGGTGGTTACGACATCTTTATGAGCACCCGCCAGGAAGGCTCCTGGACAGACTGGGGAATCCCCGTCAATCTGCCCGATGGAATCAATTCTGGTGATTTTGACGCTTATTTTTCGATTTACGAAAACGGAGACGTTTACTTCTCGAGCAGCAGAAACGACACCATTGCTAATTTATATTTCTCTGTTGAATCTGATCCGGAGGATGACGAATCCGACGACGAGCTGGACGACCTCGCTACTGAATCAGAATTAGACGACTCGATGATTGATGACAGCATTGAAGTGGTTGGAACAGATTCCGAAATTGATCCGAAAGATCAGATCAAAAAAGGTCAGGCGCTCGACAATATCTATTTCGATTACGATAAGTTTTTCCTGAGAGAAGCAAGCAAAAAAGCGCTTGATGTTGTGTACAATGAACTACAGCAAGATCCTTCGCTTCAGGTAAGATTGGTGGGGCATTGTGACAATCGCGGAAGCCAGGAATACAACCTGCCGCTGTCTCACAACCGAGCCGATGCAGCAAGAAAATATCTCGAATCAAAAGGAATTGCGAGCAATAGAATTGATACCGATGGCAAAGGCAAGCGCCAACCAGCGGCTTCAAACGATACCGACGAAGGTCGGCAACTTAACAGAAGGGTTGAGATTTATTTCAAGTAGTGGTTAATCACCAGCACCCATCAGAAAAGGCAAACTTAACGTTTGCCTTTTTTTGTTCCCGCATTTTTCATTCGATCGCGTTTGCGCTCCGGATTTTTCTTTGATTTTCGCTCGTGAAAAGCGCCCTGGTACTCAGGATCGTCCCGTTGCTTCTGCATATCCAGTTCGCGCGCAATTTCCTTTTCCTCGCCCGGCAAATAAGGCTGGATGTATATTTCTTCCGGCAATGGAACTTCTACCACTTGCTGATCGATCAACTCCTCGATGCGCGAAAGATGGTACTCCTCTGCCCTGTTCACGAGCGAAATCGCTATCCCGAGCTCCTCTGCCCGACCTGTACGCCCGATGCGGTGAATGTAATTTTCGTAATTCGTTCCTATTTCAAAATTGATCACATGAGATATCTGGCTCACGTCAATTCCGCGGGCAGCCACATCAGTAGAAACCAAAATTCTCAGATCTCCTTTTTTGAAAGCATCATAGGCGTTGATCCGCGTTTGCTGGCCTTTGTTGGAATGCAGGATACGCACCGAAAATGGATTCTTGCGCAGCAGATATCTGCCCAGGTTTTCGGCCGTGACTTTTGACCTTGTAAAAATGAGTACGCGGTTAAATGTTTCTGTATCCGAAAGCAGATGCTCTACCAACATCAGCTTCGTTTTAAAATTCGGAACGCGGTACATCAACTGCTGAATGGTTGCCGTTGTTTTCTGGTCGGGAGCAACTTCAATCTTCGTCGGATACTCCAGAAAATCTTCCGTAAGTTTTTCGATTCGTTCAGAAAAAGTCGCCGAAAACAACAAATTCTGCCTTTTCCGGGGAATCACTTCAAGAATGGATTGCAGCTGTGGCAGAAATCCCATATCCATCAATCGGTCGGCTTCGTCCAACACCAGTGTATTGACCTTTTTCAGTCCGATATGACCAAGCAGGTACAAATCCATAAACCGACCCGGTGTGGCTATCAGCAAATCGACACCGGTATTCAAAGCGACTATTTGATCGGTTTTACCTTTTCCGCCAAAAATAGAGAGGATGCGCAGGTCGGTATATTTCCCCAGGCTTTTGGCCATCTCTTCTACCTGCAGCGCCAGTTCGCGGGTGGGCACAAAAACCAGCATTCGCGGCGAATCGAGCTGTGCGTAATTTAGTTTTTTCAGTAATGGCAACAGATAAGCAGCCGTTTTGCCGGTTCCGGTTTGTGCTACTCCAATTACATCCTGGCCGGCCTGGATGATGGGTATTGCCTTTTCCTGGATGGGAGTCGGATGTTCAAAACCTGCATCATCAACGGCATTTAAAAAATTTCGTGTAAGTTTGAGATCAGAAAAAGTTATTCCGGGCATATGCTCTTTTTTAATGCGAAAAGGACCCACTCTGAGCCTTAAAACTTCACGGGTTAAAATTAAAATTGTTTTTTAGCTTGCTTCCTTAATTCTCGAATGGAAAAGTCTGGTTTTAATTTTGATTTCAACGACATCCGCCCTTACCGGGATGATGAAGTTCCCGCTGTGATTGAACGGGTGTTACAGAACAAAAAGTTTAATAAACTCATTGCTTTTGTATACCCTGACACATCGCGCGAGCAGGTTTTCCGGATGATGCGCAATTGCAAAACGGTTTACGATTTTCAGAAAAACATCTCGCGCACGGCGGTAAAAGCTGTTTTGAGTCGCTCTGCCGATAAATTGACCTGGTCGGGATTCGAAAATATATCACGCGACAAAGGTCACTTGTTTATTTCGAACCACCGCGATATTGTGTTGGATTCTGCAATACTGAACATCTGTTTGCTGGATGAAGGTATTCAAACCACCGAAACAGCCATCGGAAGTAATTTGCTCACCACATCAATTGCTGAAGATCTTTCTAAACTCAACCGGAATTTTATTGTCAAAAGAAATGTTCCGCAAAAGGAATTGTACAACAATTCGCTGAAGCTCTCGGCTTATATTCATCATACCATCCGGCAAAAGAACACCTCCGTCTGGCTCGCACAGCGCGAAGGCCGCACCAAAGACGGGTTGGATCTCACCCAGGCGGGATTGCTGAAGATGCTGACCATTAGCTACGAAGGCGCTTATACCGATTGTTTTCAATCTTTGAACCTCTTGCCCATGGCGATTTCCTATGAATACGATCCCTGCGATTTCCTGA
>CALDPJ010000237.1 GCA_937911795.1 uncultured Flavobacteriales bacterium
GGCGCTACCACTTTTCCAAACATAATTGGTAGTCTCCTTTGAAATATGCTCCAGGAGCATATTTCAAAGGAGAGAAAATAAAGTTATCCCAGAAAGGTAACACGCACTCCAGGTGATCTACCCCCGGTTGAATGGGGTAAAATTTTTCCATGGCAATCAATTTGGTTCTGGATGCTGATTTGAGTGCCTGAAATACGGGTGGTTGGTCCGTAATTCATTGGTCGTTTGGCAGTTCAGGTCAACTCCAGAAGTTGGTACTCGGTTTGGTTGTACTTTTCGAGGTGTAATTTGCAAAAAAGGAAGTTCAAAACCAAATTTGGAATGGTTCTAAAAGCCAGTAATAACAGGCTTTTTAGAGGATTTAGAATGTTGTTAGTTGGGTGTCTGTGGATTGCAATAATTCATCCACGCGTTCCTGGCCTGAACATTTCCCAATTCTTTGGAGCGCTGCCATGAAACACAGGCCTGTTGAAGTCTGGAAAGCTTAAATTGTGAAACGCCAAGGTTGAAAAATGCCTGAGCATTCTGCGGAGAAATTTTCAACGCGCGGTTGTAATCGTCGATGGCTTTTTCGTGCTGCCCGAGAAAACTATATGCAGCTCCTCGGGAAACGAAAGTATTGGAATTCCGATCATCCAGAGTGAGACTTCTTGTGTAATGCTCAATAGCTGCAGCAAAATCTCCCTGGTCGGCTTTGATGACCCCAAAATTCTCCCAGGCTCTTGCATTTTCGGAGTTGAGTTTAATTGCTTTCTCGAAATCCTCTTCTGCCGCTTCAAATTTTTTCATTCTGCCCAGGAGTGTACCCCTCGCCACAAAATATTTTGGCTCATTGCTGTTGATGTCGATAGCATCATCGTACTTTTTCAAAGCTTTTTCGGGTTGCTGCAGATGATTTCCGTAAACAATTCCGAGGTTGTAATGTCCTTCGTGAAAATCGGGTTTGCGATCAATTGCAGCCTGAAGTTGTGGCAGAGCGTCGGTGGCATTGTTTTCTGAAAGGTGATACAATCCGAGCACGGCATACCCATGATAATTTTCGGGATATTTCTGAACTACATCTGTAAAAAGAGTATTGCTGTTGACCCAAACAGACTTGCGCGAACCGGTAACAGCACCGGCGGGAATGGCCAATAAACCGGCGATCACGATCAATTTGATATTTACAGCTGGTGATGTTTGATCGTCTTTCAAAACTTTTAAAAGCAGCGTAATAAATGCGAAAAGCAAGCCGATGTATGGCAGATAAACGTATCGTTCTGCCACGATGGTGCGACGTCCCGGAACGAGCACAACCAGCGCAATGGTCACCACAAAAAACACGAGGCCAAAAAAGTAAGGTCTCCGGATGCTTTTGATGAAAATGCCGGGAAGCGCAATCACGATGATTGTTAGCGGTGCCAGATAGTATTGCAGTGGAAGGGAATCTCCTGAAGGAAAATAATGCGCGGCAGACAGCTTCAACGGAATGAGCGCCTGCAAAATATAAAAGTGCATGCTATAGAATATAAATATAATCCTGTCCAGTGGACCGGCTACAGCATCCAGTTCTATTTCAGCAGGATCGGTATAAGACAAAGCCACTATTCCGAAAATCAACGAAAGGATAAAAAACGGAGCTTTTTGAAGGAATGCATTTATCCATTTCTCTTTTCCGTAGAGGTAGTCGAGTGCGAGCAAAGCCAGCGGAAATGTTACCGCCATGGATTTACTCAGACACGACAACAACATGAACAGCAACGCAAGCAGGTACATCGGTTTCTTTTTCTGCTCCTGAAATTTTCGGTAGGCGAGCAGTCCGCCGATGAAAAAGGCTGTGAACAACAAATTGCTGCGGGTAGAAATCCAGTAAACGGTTTCTGCCTGCATCGGATGGATCGCGAAAATCAGTGCCAGTACGGTGGCGGCATCCGTTCGGCCAAACAGTTTCTTGCCGAGCAGCCAGACGAGCAATACATTCAGCAGATGTAGCAACAAATTGGTGCTGTGGTAACGTCCTGCCTCGAGTCCGGCCATTTGGTAGTCGATGGCATAACTCAGTGATGTGAGCGGCTGATACATTCCGATTACATATCCCGAAAACATCGTCTTCAGATTTTCTGCGGACAGCTCTTTTGTCGTGGAATTGTTGACTACCTGCTCGTGATCGTCCCAGTGCATCTGAAACCCGAGCTGGCCGACTCCCGAAAAAACCAGAACGGTGATGAACAGAACAACAGCCAGCCATATAAACTGTACTGGTCCGTTTTTCGACCTGACAGGATTCAACTTTTGATTTTGGAGTTTTTTACTCAACAGATCAGATATTTCAGATTGCAGCAAATTTTACCGATTGCTGAAAACTGACCAAATCTAAAAATCAATTGTGCGAATCAAATATAAATTAGGTGTTAAATCTACTTCTGTTGAAAACTAAATTCAATTCCATCGTTTGATTGCACCCGGCTCACATCTCAATTAATAAACTGAGTGAACCGGCGTCTAGACAGAGAGGTAAACACCTGGCCTGACCGTTGACTTCTGTCAGTCCACTCGTCGTTGACCTCGATTACTCGCTCGCCTTCTACCACCCACCACTCGCTCGCCTTCTACCACCCACCACCCGCTTGCCTCCTACCACCCATCACTCGCTTGCCTCCTACCACCCACCACCCGCTTGCCTCCGGCGAGTGGGTGTTTTAATTATTAATTTCATTAAATTTATTTCTCTAATCCAATCTCAATGAGCGAATTCCGAAGAACAACGCCTGACGATCTCTATTTTGTGACGCTCACTATTATGGGCTGGATCGCTTTGTTCAACCGCACTTCAAATCGGGACATAATCGTAAACAGCCTGAAGCGAGGTCAGGAGCGTGAGTCGTTGGAGATTTTTTGCTACGTCATCATGAGCAATCATCTTCATATGATATGCCGGAGAGTCGGATCAGATTTGAAGGAATTTATTGGAAGGTTTAAAAGTTTTACCGCCAAAGAAATGATCAAATCTATTCAGCGGGATCCGAGAGAAATAAGAAAAGAATGGATGCTTCGGGAATTCAGGTATTTTGCCCAGCAGAGTGCTCAATACAAAGATTTTCATATTTGGCACTACACCGATTATCCTATTCTGTTGTATAACAACCAAATCATCGATCAAAAGCGCGATTATATTCATAATAATCCCGTACACGCCGGAATAGTTACTGATCCTTCGGCTTATTTGTATAGTAGCGCGTGTCCTGATAGTCCATTGAAGGTGATGGAGTTGTGAGGTTTAAGTGTGCGTGTTTCTAAAGCCGTCATTCGCCGGAGGCGAGTGACGTGACACGTGACGATTAACTATAAATTTCACTCCACCATCAAATTGCACCCCCGTACATCGCTGAAGTCAAACCGCCCGAGCACTGCGAAACTACCGTCTTCTTCAACGCGCCCAAGGTCGCCGGTGGCAATGAAAGCACATGAATCTATATTTGCCAGATCAATGACATTGATTCCCCCGGTTTTGCCAATACAGTACTTCATCGGGTCGTCCTGTTCGCGAACCATTACCTGCATCCAGGGCGGACAACGAAATTTGCCATTGCCCGAAGAATAAGCCTGTGAAAGCAATTCCGTCATTCCGTATTCCGAATGGATCTCAGTCACACCAAAAGCACTACCTAACTTATTGTGCAGTTCTCCGCGTGTAATTTCTTTCCGCCGCCCTTTCATTCCGCCGGTTTCCATGATGATGGTTCCGGGCAGCTCTTGTGGAAATCGTTCAGCCAGGTCGAGCAGGGCATAACTAACGCCGATTAATAAAGTCTTTTGCCCTTCGTCACCAGCTACATTTAATTTATTTGCGAGTCCCTCCAGGTCGTCCAGATAAAATCCGTTTTCCGGATGATTGCTTTGCTGCATCAGGTTCTCAACCATATACACCAGCGAACTTCCGCTTCTTTCGAGATACGATGGCAACAACGCCAGAATGCGGTAGTCGCGCGGATCTCTGTAAAAATGGTTGAAGCCGGTTGTAAAGCTTTGAATGTACATCGAAGCATCGCGCACGAAATGCCGGCTCGTCGCAGAACCGGTCGTTCCACTGCTTGTAAAAATGACCTCCGGATCAAATTCCCCGGTTGCTATATCGTGATGTTTGAAAACTTCAATCGGCAAAAACGGAATGTCTTCGGTTTTTTTTACCTGCAGCGGATCAACATTCAGGAGCTTCAGGAAATTCTGATAAACCGCATTGTTCTTTGCCTGATACAGAAATAATTCGATCGCCGCCGCGTTAAATTCATTGCGATTGGCAATCTGGAACACTTTGTGTTGGAAGTTCGGGGGCTTCAAAGTACCTTTGGAATTATGATCGGCAAGTTAATGAGAAATGAATAGAGCACAACTGGTTTTCTGCGGAATGGTGATGGCGCTGGCCGGTGCAGGTTGCATGAAGACGGAGGAATTTCCGGCGGAGCCGCATCTGGAGTACCTCAGCTTTACGAACGATCCGAACGATGCAGTAATGCGCTTCAATTTCACCGACGGTGACGGCAATGTGGGGTTAGACTCAAAAGACACACTGGCCCCTTTTCATCCAGTGAATGATCCGGTGAATGTTTACCACTGGAATCTCTGGATTAAATATTACGAGAAAATTGATGGAGAATGGGTGGAAATCCCGCTGGATCCGAATTCCACTTATTCAAGAATTCCACGGCTCGATCCCGAAGGACAAAATAAAGCCCTCGAAGGCGAAGTCATTATCGACATGACAGGATGGTTTCCTCTAACTCCGGCAGACACTGTAAAATATGGCGTCATTCTGGTTGATCGTGATCTCAATCAAAGCAAAGAAGCAATGTCAGAGGAGATTTATCCTCCTCAATGAAACGGTTTAGATTTTTCCGGTGTACGCTTCGGAAATGGTAATGATGTGATCGCCCACTTTTTCGGAGAACTGGAACAGGTCACTGTAGTACAATCCGCTTTTCAAGGAATACACGCCTTTTTCCAGATTTTGCAAATGTTTTTTGCGCAATTTGTCGCGCAACTCGTTGATTTCAACTTCGACAGCCTGAGCTTCCTGTAAGTTTACTTTGTCGGATTCCATTTTCAGATTCGCGACCATCACGTTAAAAGCCTTTTCTATCAATGATAACATCAGCTTCAGGTTGTCACGTTGCTCTGGTAAAAAATAAATTTTATTTTCATTCTTGCGCTCCAGTCGTTTGCTCATCTGGTAATACAAGTCACCTATCCTTTCCAAATCACCGGCAATACTGAGCAGACTCCGAACTTTGGCGGATGTTCGCATGCTGATGGTTCCTTCCGACAATTTTGAAAGGTAGTCGCTGATTTCTACTTCCACGCGGTCTGTAATTTCCTCGTACTTCCGGATTTTATCGAGTAATTTTCGGCGCTCTTTACTGTCGGATTCCTGTAACAACGCCAGCAACATATCATTCATTTTTGCCGTGAGTGCACTGAAACGGGAGGTTTCTTTATACGCTTCGAGAAGAGAGAGCTCCGGGGTTCCCATCATTCCTGTAGCAATGTACTCAAGGTGGAAAATGGCATCTTCTCCGCGTGAGGGAACCAACTGAATAACCACTCTTTCGATAAAAGGAACCAGCCAAACCAAAAACAATACGTTGATGAAATTAAACGCGGTATGGAAAATTGCCAGCCCATAAACCACTGCAAATGGTTCGGTGCGGCTAAACGGCGAACCAACACCCAATGATCCCATCAGGTTTTCGATGCTGTTCAGGAAGAAGCCAAAAATGAACAAGGTCCAGATAACACCCAGAACGTTGAAGATAAAATGTGCACGGGCGGCTCGTTTTGCGCTGACGTTTCCTGCCAGAGCAGCGAGATTGGCTGTGATCGTGGTTCCGATGTTTTCACCAAGGATCGTGGCAGCGCCCAGTTCAAACGGTAATCCGTTCAGGCAAAGCACAAGGGTAAGTACCAGGGCCGCGCTGGAGGATTGTAAAACAACCGTGAGAATGCTTCCGAGAAAGAGGAATAAGATCACAGAAAGAATTCCCATATCGGCGAGACTTTCAAGTCCTGCCAACCAATGAAGATCCATACTGAAAAAGGAACTATTCAGCGCTTCCAGTCCAAGAAAAACCAGTGAAAAGCCGATGATCACTTCGCCCCAGTTATTGAGATGTTTGTTGTTGAGGAACAACATCGGCAACCCGAAGGCGAGAATAGGCAGTGCGTAATCGTAGATGGCAAAGGGTGAAAACCCAAGGAGAACAATCAGCCAGGCGGTCATTGTGGTACCGATGTTGGCGCCCATAATTACACCGATTGCCTGGCGAAGATTCAATAATCCCGCGTTAACAAAACTCACGATCATCACCGTGGTGGCCGAGGAGGATTGAACCAGTGCCGTGGTGAGGAAGCCGCTGCCTACACCGGCAAACCGATTGGCTGTCATGCCGCCCAATACTTGCCGCATTCTGCTTCCGGCTACTTTTTGGATACCTTCGCTCATGATCTTCATTCCGAAGATGAAGAAACCAAGCGCCCCGAGCAGGGTTAAAAATTCAAGTACTCCGAATTCCATCGGTTAAATTTAATAGAAATTGACGGCGAAGCTACGCTAATGCCAAAACAGATGGAGCGGTGGAATATTAACTTTCTGTTAACATTGGAGAGATTGGGTCCTCAGGGATCTTTATGATAGGAAGTGCTTGGGTTGGTAAACCAGTTGTTTATTATTTCTAATTTAACCGCCTTAAATGTTTTTAAAGCTCAGAAATATGATTCGATTATCCCTTTCCCTCTTCTCGTTTTTAATTCTCGGATTGAATTATTCTAACGCAGAGGTATTGTGTTCGGATAATCATGGTTCTGACCAATACAAAGAAGGGGAGTTGCTTAATGCGTTTGCTGGATCAAATAGGATTGTGAATGTAAATGTGATGAGTAGGTATTCACTGAAAACCGGTTATTTCCAGTACTGTCTGGTGGAGGCGGGATTGGTGGGTCAGGATACTACAGGACCTTTGGCTGGTTTTAATCATGAACCAGTCGTCTGTCTTGGTCAATGCTATAATTTTGAAAATACCAGTACCGGCGCAGTTTCTTATTACTGGACTTTTAATGGAGCCATTCCTGCATCCTCGCAAGAAGAGAACCCTACAGGGATTTGTTATATCAATCAAACAGGCACCTATAATGTAACGTTAACAGCAACGGATATCTCCGGATCGTCATCCTCAATCACCCAACAAATTACGGTGGTCAATCCTCCCAACCTCAACGCTGGTCCGGATCAATATATATCAGGTGGAGCCTCAACAACACTTTCGGCTACAGGAGGAAATGGCTCAGGCAACTTTATGTGGCAACCTGCCGAATTGGTAAGTTGTTCTGACTGCCCTTCAACCGCTACAGTTTCTCTTTTCGAAACCACCACTTTCACGGTCGGATATATTCAGGCAGGCGGTTGTCTTGCTTTCGATGAAATGACCGTTTTTGTGGATTCTGTTTCATCGGTAGATGATTCTGCTGAGGATTTTGAATTGTCAGTTTATCCCAATCCCGGTACCGGTGAATTTACACTTGTTCTGCCCAGGGTTAAGAATTCTGTAAAGCTGGAAATCTTCGATTTACATGGAAAATGTATGCATTCCCGTAAATATTCTCAGGGAACTATTCCCGTTGACCTAACTGATGTGCCAGCAGGAATTTACATTTTAAAGGTAACGACTGAAGACCGCTCCAGCATTGCCAAAATTGTGAAACAGTAGCGGATGTAACACAAAAAAAAGCGAACCCTTCCGGATTCGCTTTCTAAATTCTTTTGTAATCAGTTTTATAACTTCTTCACGAGCTTGTCGAGCTCAATGTGCAGCGCTTGTCCGCGTAGATTTTTGGCGATGATTACCCCATTCGCATCTACAAGGAAACTCGCCGGAATACTTCTCACACTGTAAATAGCGGCGGGTTGAGAACCCCATCCACCCAAATCACTCATGTGGTGTGGCCAGTGAAGATTGTCCTGCTCAATGGCTTTTACCCAGCTCGCCTGGTTTTTATCGAGTGAAACCCCCAGTACTTCAAAACCTTTTGCGTCTTTGAATTTGGCTTTCGAATACTTTTCATACGCCGAAACCACGTTTGGATTTTCACGACGACAGGGTCCGCACCAAGAAGCCCAGAAATCGATGAGCACCACGTTTCCGCGCAAGCCGGATAGTTTAATTTCCTTGCCGTCGGGATTGTTAAAAGAGAGTTCCGGGGCAGTGTCACCCACGTTTAAACCAACTTTACCCGAGGGAGTTACTCCGTTTTGAGCGGATGCGTCAGACGATGATAATCCGATGAACAACAGCGACAAACAAAACAGAGAAATTGATAATCCTGACTTTTTCATAATGCAATATTTTAGGTCTAATTTAGGGCTTGATTCGTGAATGGGCAACCCAGAAGCAAACTTTGTTCCACAAACGGGCTTCTTTAAATTTAGTTTACGCGCTGAATATTTGCTCCGATCGCATTCAAACGTTGATCAATATACTGATATCCGCGGTCAATTTGTTCGATGTTGTGAATCGTGCTGTTTCCGCGTGCCGATAGAGCTGCAATCAACAAAGCAACTCCGGCGCGAATGTCCGGAGAAGTCATTGAAATCCCGCGCAATGGGTGTTGTCGGTTAAGTCCGATTACGGTTGCGCGATGCGGATCACAAAGTATGATCTGCGCCCCCATATCGATGATTTTATCGACAAAGAACAATCTGCTTTCGAACATTTTCTGGTGAATGAGAACGCTTCCTTTGGCCTGGGTCGCTACAACAAGAACAATGCTCAGTAGGTCAGGCGTGAAGCCCGGCCATGGATGATCGGAAACGGTGAGGATAGAACCGTCAATGAAATTCTCAATTTCGTACTGATCCTGAGCTGGAATGAATAAATCTTCGCCGCGTCGCTCCATTTTGATGCCCAGTTTCTGAAAAACATCGGGAATCATCCCTAGTTTGTCGTAGGCTACGTCTTTTATGGTGATCTCGCTTTGCGTCATGGCAGCCAGACCGATAAAACTCCCGATTTCGATCATGTCCGGAAGGCAACGGTGTTCGCAGCCGCCCAGATATTCCACCCCTTCAATCTGAATGAGGTTCGATCCGGCTCCGGTGATTTTGGCACCCATGCTATTCAACATTCCGCAGAGTTGCTGGATGTACGGTTCGCAGGCGGCGTTGTAAATCGTGGTGGTGCCTTTGGCCATTACAGCCGTCATAATGATGTTCGCCGTTCCAGTTACAGAAGGTTCGTCGAGCAGCATGTACGTGCCGCGCAGGTTGTTTCCTTCAACGCTGTAAAACTCATTATCGGGGTTGTAGGTGAAATTGGCTCCCAGTTTTTCAAATCCAACAAAATGAGTGTCCAATCTTCTCCGGCCGATTTTATCGCCACCGGGTTTGGGAATGTATCCTTTTCCAAATCGCGCGAGCAAAGGGCCCACGAGCATGATTGAACCACGTAATCCAGATCCTTTTTTCTTATACTTTTCGGTGAGCGGATACTCCAGATCAATGTCGTCGGCTTTAAACGTGTAGGTGTCGCCGGATACCTGCGTTACTTTTACCCCGAAGTCGCGCAACAAATCGATGAGGCGGTTGACATCAACGATATTCGGAATATTTGAGATTGTAACTTCTTCCGGGGTGAGCAGAACTGCACATAGAATCTGCAGTACTTCGTTTTTGGCACCCTGAGGGGTGAGTTCTCCTTTGAGGGTTTTTCCTCCTTCGATTTCAAATGAAGCCATTAACGTCGTTTTCTGCGGTTGCTGGCTCCTCCTCCTTTACCTTTCTGAGTTTTTCTGCGGCCGCTTTGTCCGCTGCTCGTATTTGAACGGCTTTTAACAGCATTCAGCAGGCTTGCTGTTGCTTCCAGTTTCGACGGATCTTCGAGTTTGAGTTTGCCACCCGAAAGCTCTTCCAGTTGTTTGGCAATAACTTCGTCTTTTACCGTATCGCGGTTCCAGGCCAGGTAGGTTTTTTTCATCAGGTTTGCCAGGCTGATGATCTGCTCCTCGCGTTTTGCCGCATCTTCTTCTTTGGAAACAGACTCAATGATGCGTTCTATGGTTTTTCCGTAGTGACCGTAACGGATATCTCCTTGCGGATAAGTCATCGGTTTCGGACGGGCAGCCAGTGTTTCTTTTGAAGGTTGAGGGTAGGGAGAATCGACATCCAGTTCAAAATTGGACATGATGTGCAGGTGATCCCAGAGCTTGTGCCGGAAATCTTCCATGTCGCGCAGGTAAGGAAAAAGTTGTCCCATTACCTTAATAATAGCCAGCGTGGCTTTGTTCCTTTCGTCGCGGTCTTCGATCGTTTTGATGTGATCTACCATGTTCTGGATGTTTCGTCCGTACTCCGGTATGATCAAATCGGGGCGTTGTGAATTGTATTCCATGTGTTTTTTAAATCTGCGGCAAAATTAGGGAATTCTTACCGGCTATTTTAATTGAGGACTTTGAGTTTGGCGAATTTAAGCAGCAGTTGCTTTTGCCCTACCGCCGGAAAATATACGGTGGCTTTGGTGTTGGGAGCCTGTCCTTCCAGTTGTACCACCTTGCCTTTTCCAAAACGATCGTGTTCTACTTCGTCACCGATATCGAGTTGAACCGGCATACCGGCAGCGCTGTTTCCATCGCCCATCGATTGTGGAGATACCTTCTTAAGGTTGCGCGGAACTGCTCGCGGAGCAGGTGGGGTGGGCTGCGCCTGGGAAGCACCTCTTCTTTCAAAAGGTTTTTTCGAGACCGGGTTGAAGCGAGAGGATGGGAAGGGCGTTTCTGCATGAAACTTATTCGGCAGCTC
>CALDPJ010000238.1 GCA_937911795.1 uncultured Flavobacteriales bacterium
AACACCCACAACATCTCCAGGAGCAAAACGCTCATTTGGATCCTTTTTTTCCAGCCATTCTGCGTAATCAGCGCCGCCCGACTCATACGTAACACCTATGTCGAGGGCCTTCTGAATTACCCATTCGCTCGAATTGGCAACATGCACCACTGCACCACCCACATTTACAACAGATTCTACAACATCAGGCACAGGACTGGCGAGGCAGGCGCCGGCTTCCATACCATGTAAAGCTGATTCCACAAGCATGCCGGCATACTTCCAGATATAGTCAAAGCTAACATACATTTCCTGTAGCGTCTCGCCTTCTATCCTACCATGAATGGTACCGCTGTCATCGAAGAAGGTGACATAATTATGGGCGTTTTGAGATTCTCCATCCAATCGAATAGCAACTCCCTGATTACTTCCCTGCACTCTGAGGGGATATGATTCATAGAATGTGTCATCGCCGTTAACATCCGCGTCAATCGTCACCTGCCCGTTTAACTCCGAAGTAGAATTTGCGGTAAGCGTTCCATTCAACACAGTGCTTCCGTCGACAGTTGCGTCGCCTTCCATTTCGGTATCACCAGAAATGGTTGCATCACCTGCAATACTTGCGTCTCCGCCAACAGTCGCATCACCGGCAATACCTGCATCCCCTGCAACACTTGCATCACCGCCAATTGTTGCATTTCCAGCCACAGTGATGTTTCCTCCAAGTATAGCGTTTCCGTCTACCTGCAACGCTCCGGAAAGCCACGACGGCTGCTCATCGTAGACTATAAAAGGGCCGTATAGTGAACTCACTCCTTGAATATTCAGATCGCTGTTCAAATTGGTTTCGCCATCTACCTGCAAAGACCCACTTAGCCACGAAGGGCTGGCATTCAAAACATCCAGCGAGCTATTGAAAGAAGCCGCATCACCAACAGACAAAGTTCCATGCAACAAACTCCAATCCTCTACGGTGATGGTATTGAAATAAGTATCTCCTTCAAAAGTAGCCGTGCCCTGCACCAGCAGATCTCCGGTGAGCGTACTCATACTTTGATTGGCGACCGTAAAAGAGTCGTTCAATACGGTTTCTCCTTCTACCGTTAATGTACCGCTTGCGAAAATGTTCCGGTGATAAACATAGGGTATAAACAGCAGTTGCTGGCGGCTGAACTCTTTGAACCCACTGCCTTTGTAGCTCAATTCTACCATCAGTTCCTTTGGTGTTCCATCCCAGTCGATCTCATCCCATTGACCCGCACTATATGCTGTGACATCACCCTGACCGATGATAAGATTCACCATCCCGTACGGGTCTGTTTTGGTTTGTTGCTCTTCCTGATATTCAATATTTTCTATTGAATTAAAGATCGTAAAGCGGATTTCAATATCGGCTTCCGAAAGGTAATTTCCGGATATGTCCGCTCCGGGAATTTCCTGGGGATTTTCGTCGATGATCACTGCCTGATAGCTAAGACCATCTGTTTGAGCAAAAGCCCCCGCTGCAAAACAGACAAACAGCAGAGTCTGGAAGAAATGCTTCATAGTTTCCTGGATTTAGATTTTTTGATCATAAATTGGTTGGTATAGCAATAATCGCAATGGTTGACACTGATCAGCAGACCGATCGAAATAGTACTGGATAAAATGCTCAGTTTCTCATCACTTTCCGTCTTTCCAAGTGGCCAACCTTTTCCGTACGAGTAGCGCATCGTCACGGCAATCCGATCCTCAAGACAGTAATTCACGCCGATTCCACCGCGCGCAAAAAGAAAAGGCCGGTCGAATTCTTCCACTCCTTTCAGGCTATTCACTTGCCCGTTGACGGTTTGTGTACCACTGATTAAAAACTGTGGTTCGGCTGTTGCACGAAGCAGTAGCGAAAATTGCTTGTATTTCCACACATCTCCCTCTATGCCCAAAGACAGTCCGAGGTACTGAACATCCCATGAAAAACTGTTGTCGTAGATTTCGTCGCTCCCGTATACATTGTACTGGTTAAACTGTGCAGCGGCCAATACATGGATCCGCTTGTAAACCGGCATCCGGTAACCAGCCAAAAAGCTGATGTTACTTTTGGAGAAAAGATTGTCCAACTCTCCGCCTTCTGAATCAGTATAATCAAACCTGGCGGTTGTGCGACCGATTTCTGCCACGATTTGCTGTGCCTGAACAGACAACATTACCAAAAATACTATTGGAAATAGAAGAAGCCTTTTCATAAATTCAGTTTTTGAATGCGACCGGTAAAGCGCTTATTTCCAGCGTATATCCGGATGATATAAATTCCGGGAGCCGTATCGGGGAATTTGTAAATCAGATCTTGTGCTGGCGCGAATTGTCGAGATTGAATGGATCGTCCACTGAGATCGGTGATATCAATGAATATCTCGTCCCCGACAACATCATCAAATAGAATATTAAATTCAGCACCAAATGGATTCGGATAAATTTGCACGCCCAGATTCGCATTTTCAGCTACCGATCCCAGCGAAAGTTCCGCCTGTATAAAACCCTGTCGCAAATGCAGGCTGCCGGATCGCCCAAAACCAATGACACTCGCCTGCCCAATGCTTTGCTGAACAACCCATTGATCACCGGCAAGATTAATTGCCGAGGAGGATCCGGTAACACCCGTGGTTTGCCGTTTCATTTTTACATCCTGCGCTCCAACACCCAAAGGTGTGACACTCATTGCTATGAGCAATAGAACCAGTTGCGGAATAAACGTTTGTGCTTTCATCGACACAAACCTATGACGCCATGTTCAGGAACCAAAAAACAGGAGGTGGACAAACGGTGGACAGAGAAATCTTTTTAACTGAAACCTATACTATACCGTCGATTACGTACGAACAAAAAATCCGGGCTCTCAGAATGCATTCATACAATCGCGTTGAAAATGCCATCATTTCCATCTGCAGATTGACTAATATTGTATTTGTAATTTCGATAATCTGAAATTTACCGAAGCGAAAAATGTGCATTCTGTGACCGAATCCAAACTGGTAGAACATCTCAACGAGCGGATAAAAGAGCTGACGTGTCTGTATGAAATATCGCGTGTGGCCTCCGAACCGGTTACCAACCTGGACGCTACCATTCGCTCAATTCTGCATATCGTGGCACGGGCCTGGAAACATCAGGATTACGCCGTTGCGGAAATTATTTTCAACGGAAAAAACATTGCCGCCGGTAATATTCCAGACAAATCGGTATTTCAGTCAGAACCCGTAATTGCAGACGGTGAACATGTGGGAATGGTGAGGGTACACTATCCAGCCGATCGTTTTTCATACAACGATTTTTTGCCTGAAGAGAAACAATTATTGAAAAAAGTAGCTTCGGAATTTGCGATCATACTGGAAAGACATTTCCGGCAGGCAAAAGAAGAGGCGTTGAAACGCTCAGCAGAACGCAGCGACCGCCTCGGAATTCTGGGAGAAATAACCGCCGGAATTGCACACGAGTTGAATACGCCATTGGGCAACATCCTCGGCTTTGCACAATTAATTCAGGAAAGCAAGGCATCCGAACAGGTTATTCGCGACGCGGGAAAAATTGAAAACTCGGCTATTTACGCGCGGGAGGTCGTGAAAAAGCTGATGTTCTTCAGTTGCGAGATGCCCCAGCAAATGGAAATCCGTAGGCTCAATCCGATGGTAGAAGAGGCCATCCAATTGCTGAAACCCACGCTTCACAACGCCGGTATAGCATCAGAATTTATTCCCGATACCGCAGACCCCGCGCTGCAGGCCGACCCGATTCAGATCACGCAGGTGGTTTTTAATTTGATCATCAACGCCATTCATGCATCGCCGGCCAACAGCACCATTACGATTAGAACCGAATCCGACCAGCGTGATGTGCGCATCATCATTGCCGATCAGGGAAAAGGAATTCCGAAGGAAATTCAGGACCGTATTTTCGAACCATTCTTCACATCACGCCCCGTGGGTGAAGGAACAGGTCTGGGATTAAGTGTGGTACACGGAATTGTAAAAAGTCACAAAGGCAAAATATTTTTCAGCACCGCCGAAAACAAAGGCACTACCTTTAGCGTAATTTTACCGCGGAAAATTTAGCGATGGAGAAAATCCTGATCGTCGACGATTCACCCGATATGCTGGAAGTTATGCGCCGGCAATTGACCGACCTCGGTTACCAGGTGAGCCAGGCCGGAAATGTGCCCGATGCCGTTGACCTGTTGAAGGCCAACCTTCCTGATCTGCTAATCACCGATTTAAAAATGCCGGGGGTAGATGGTCTGCAACTCGTAAAATATGCGGCTCAACACTTTCCAAAACTTCCATTGTTAGTAATCACCGGATATCCGACAGTAGAAAACGCAGTAGATGCTGTAAAATCCGGAGCCCTTGATTATCTCGTAAAACCGTTCACGAAATCGCAGCTCGAATCGGCGGTTTTAAAATCTTTGCTTGCTACCCGTAGCGTCAAACAGGCGGCGAATTTAGCTTCCGATAAAAAACCGAAAACCTCATCGGTATTTTACCATGGAATCATTGGTCAATCCGAAGCGCTGGAAGAAACCAAAGACCTCATTGAGCGCATTAAAGACAACAAAATCACAGTTTTTATCACCGGTGAAAGCGGAACCGGAAAAGAACTCGTAGCGCGCGCCATTCACTCC
>CALDPJ010000239.1 GCA_937911795.1 uncultured Flavobacteriales bacterium
GTATTACCTCGGCTATGGATTACGCGGCCAAACACGGTGAAATCTATCACCTTTGGTGGCATCCTCATAATTTCGGAGAAAATACCGAGGCCAATTTTGAATTTCTGAAAAAGATTCTGATCCACTATCAGGATCTCCATCAGAAGTACAATTTTAAAAGTTACAACATGGCCGAGTTGGCCGAACAATTTGAAGCGGTTCCGGAATGGGTTTGAATTTGCTGATTCTGGGTACAGACGGGCAGGGAACAAACATCCTGTACCACGCTTTGAAAGATGAAGTTGATGCGGTGAACGTAATCCTCGAACATCGTCAGAAACGTTGGGAACTGGTGCGTAAAAGATTAAAAAAATTTCCGGTGAGCAAGGTTTTTGGACAATTGTTTTTTCAGGTTTTGATGATGCCCATGATTGAAACACTATCGCAATCACGGCGTGCGGAAATTTTTAAGAAGTATAAGCTGGATCCTTCTCCGATTCCTGAATCTGAAATCACATGGATATCATCGGTAAATTCAAGGGAATGTTATGAACTGGTTACACAATACAAACCGGATTTGGTGCTGCTCAGTGGAACGCGCATTTTATCAAAAGAAACCATTGCTTCTATATCCTGCCCTATCGTAAATCTTCACGCCGGAATTACGCCATTGTACCGCGGTGTTCACGGAGCGTACTGGGCGTTGACTGAAAACGATCCGGACAACTGCGGTGTAACCCTGCATTTTGTAAACGCTGGAATTGATACGGGACAAATCATCTCTCAGCAAGTGATTTCACCGGAAGAGCGCGATAATTTTTCTACTTATCCATTATTGCAATTAGCAGCTGGAATTGAACTGATGAAACTTCATTTTAATAAAATTCATTCAGTGACCTCGAAAATTGATTCATCCGCTACTAAAGGAAAACTGTGGTATCACCCTACTGCATGGGAATATCTGAAAAACCGCTGGAGACGCGGGATTAAATAGGCTAATTTCCGTTTTCGATTGCCGGAGTCTCTTCGAGCAATTCTGTCAATCCTTCCGAAATATAGGTTTCCAATTCCCCGGAGTCATTATAAAAAATCAGGTATGCTTCCAGATTCTCTCCTTTTTCAGATTTCAGGAATTCAATGGATTTATCGGGTCCATACACCATAAAAACAGTTGCAAATGCATCGGCAAGAGTAGCGTTCGAAGCGACCACTGTTGCACTCAGTAATTGGTGAGAAACGGGATATCCGCTGACAGGATCGATGGTATGAGAATACTTTTTACCATCTTTTTCATAATACTTTCGGTAATTGCCCGAAGTGGCAACAGCCTTATCCATCAGCTTTAACCGCGCCTGAGATCCGCGTTCGCTGGTTTCATCCGGCTGATCAATTCCAATGAGCCATGGATTATCCTGATCATTCACTCCCGAAGCACGCGTTTCTCCGCCGATTTCAACAAGCAGATTCTCAATCCCGCGGGATCGCAAAAAATCAAATACCACATCCACCGAATACCCTTGTGCTATTCCGTTAAAATCAAATTCTACCGGCTTATTTTTAAGAATTTCGAGGGTGGTTGACCGGTGATTTACGGCATCGGACTGATTTGAGATCTTTACTTCAAAATCCCAGTCCACCAACGGCAACAAGGAATCTACCGGAACCTCCTGCTCCGGCCGGGGTCCTTCCGGTCCGAATCCCCACGCTCTCACCAGAGGCATTACTGCGGGTTCGAAGGCTCCATCGGACAAGTCACGAATATCCTTAGATTCAAAAACCATCCGGATAAAATGTTCGTCATTCGTCACTATCTCATCCTGTCTGTTGAAACGAGATATTGTTGATTGTTGGACATATGTCGATAAAGATTGATCAATAACCACGAGGATTGAATCCACACTTTCCTGGTAATCATTCAAACCTGAACCATGATATTTTACTACGTAAGTAGTTCCTTGAGCGGGACCACCAAAGACATACACCTGGTCCTGTGCTTTGGATTTATTGTTGCCATTGTTACAGGCAGAAAAAATAAAACTCAGCAATAACAGGCCAGTCGCAGCCCTACTTCCGATACGATTCATTCGGGCAAAATTAGCAGAAGCTGTGTAATTAAAATTGCTTTCTGCTATCTAGTTCTCCGGATGCAGCTTTTTCACCAAATACCCCTTTTGTAATCGCGGCCACGAGGGCATTGCCTGCAGGGAAATAAACCGCAAAGAACAAGGTCATTGCCAGGCTAAAATTCCGGATTCCAAACCACTGATCCAGTATGTTGCCGGGATAGGCATAGGACGATTCCAGTGCATAACCAAGAAATTCAAGAATTCCCATAGCAATAAGGCCATATGCATATTGAGTATGCCATGAAAAACCTCTCAATAACAGCGATATGGGAATCATATACAAAACGTAGGTGGTGAATATTTGCCACGACGATTCGAACCGGGCAATTTCTGCCCATTTACCGAATTCATTCATGGCAATACCTGCAACGAGATAAACCACTACATAAACAAGAATCAGTTTGTAGTTTACTTTTAAACGGGAAATGAGGAAATTCTTCAATCTAATCCAACTCATGACTGATGGCATACGCGCCAAAGGTTCCGTGATGACTGAGGGAAATGTCGAAAGCGGCTTTTTCACCACCGATGTAGGCATAGGGAATACCTCTGATATCTTTCCGGATTTGAACATCTTCTACTCCGCAACCTTCCAGACTGGCCAGCTCGGCACACAATTGAAGACGAACGGAATTTGCCTGCACGGCATATTCTTCTGTTTCCAGCGGAAAACAGTAATCGTGAATTACCTGCCGCTCATTGACAAAGGCAACTGTATGAATGCAATCCTCCAGGATGTAGGATTGAGTGCAGTAATCCTGAAACAAGGTTTTCACCGTCCCCAGTATACAGTCTTTATCATCTCCTTCCTGGTGCACATTGATGTAACAATCGAACATTTTGGGAGCGAAATATCTTTTCTTGAATTGTTTGTAATACGACTTATACGCGCTTTCCTTCATCGACCAGATCATCCATATCCACTGCTCTTTTTCTGCTTCTTTGGAGTGGATGAATTGTTGCTCATTTAACGTGAATATCTTGTCCATAAAGCGCTGACACCTTGACTTAGGGCTGTGGCTCGATGTGATCAACGATATTACGTCATTTCCGATCATTCCTTCATCCTGTTGCTGATGATTTCCACCGCGTCTTTTACCGTCAGCATTCGCTCGGCACTGTCGTCATCAATTTCAATGTCGAAAGCTTCTTCGGCATCGAGGATGATGTCCACCAGGTGAGCGGAATTAATTTTCAGATCTGTCAGTAGATCAGTTTCCTCATGGATATTATCAAAAGCATTTTTGTCCTGAACATACGGTTCAATAATTGTTTTTAACCGATCGATTACTGCAGTACGTTCCATTTCCATTATATGAATTTAATGTTTTTTAAAAAGCACACATGCATTTACATCGCCGAATCCGAAGCTGGACTTGGCAATGAGCTGAACTTCAATAGAATTATTTTTATCAGACACCAATTTTTTCCGATCGGCAATTTCCAGGATTTCGGGGTGCGGTTCTTCTAAATTAATGGACGGATGCAGAAAACCTTTATACAGTTGTAATGATACCGCCACCAACTCTATCGCTCCCGCGGCACTGAGGCAGTGCCCTGTAAGTGATTTCAGCGCATTAATATACGGGAATTCCAGCCCCGTTCGGTTCAATGCCCTGCTCCAGTTTCTGATTTCCGGCACATCTCCCATGGTTGAAGTCAAGTGACCGCTGATGGCATCTATTTCGTTTCGATGGACATTGGCCGATTCCAATGCAGCCGCGATACATTTTTGAATGGCCACAGCGTTGGGTGCAGTCATGGTTCCGCCTTGTTGCTGGCCTCCGGAATTGGTATGTCCACCCAATACCTCGGCATATATTCGGGCTCCACGGGCGATAGCATGATCCCGCTCTTCGAGCACGATCGCTCCGGCCCCGCTACCGGGTACAAAACCAGCAGCATGAATACTCATCGGGCACGAGGCCTTTTCGGGATGATCGTTGGCGGTTCTGTTCAACACCCGCATCGAATCAAATCCACCCCAAACGTAGGGTCCGGATGCGTCACATCCTCCTACCAGCATCACTTTCGCCGATCCGTTCCGGATTCGTTCATATCCCATAATTACTGATTCGGTGCCGGTGCTGCAGGCCGATGAATTGGTGGTGACTACATTGCCCAGACCGAGCATTCCGCCGAGATGAGCAGAAATTCCGCTGCTCATGGTTTGTTCTATGAGCGTACTTCCCAGCCGCTTTACATTGCCGGCATCTGTCTTGTAAATCCCCTCGCGGATTAAATCAATTCCGGCCAGGCCCGCTCCGAAAACACACCCGCTGTTCCAGTCCGGTTCGCTGTCAGGATTATCAGGTCGATTTAAACCCGCATCTTTCCATGCGTCAATACCGGCGATACAACCATAAATAATTCCGCTGGCTTTAATCTGTTTCTGCTGAAGGACGGAGAAATAATCATCCATATTCACACTGTCCAACTCCGGGACACCTCCAACCTGACACGCAAAATTTAATTCTTTTAATTCCGGCAAATGGCGGATTCCGGACCGGCCGTTTCTGATAGCTTCTTCAAAAGCTGCCAGCCCTGTTCCATTGGGAGCAACAACTCCCAGCCCGGTGACTACTACCCTTTTCACGAGCGGAGCATTCCGCTGAGTTCCCCGCGGCAGGCAATTCCTGATGCGTTGGTAAGAATAATCTGACTTTTTATTTTTCCCATTCTGAAATAAATCAACTGGCTTTTTACTTCCACTTTTTCTCCCGGGTAAACGGGAATCAGAAAATCAACATCAGCAGCAGTAAAAGCCACTACCGAAGGTAAGGGTTTTTGTGCTTTGTTCAATAAATACAGGCCGTGACAGACCAATCCGATCTGAGCCATACATTCTACCAGAATTACTCCGGGAGTGACCGGCGTACCTTTGAAATGACCGCGGTAGAAATATTCATCTTCTCTGAATGTATAATTGCCGGTAATCTGATATTCCTGGATATCCGTCAAGGCATCCACAAACAGAAAGGGCGGTTCGTACGGCAACTGCGCTA
>CALDPJ010000240.1 GCA_937911795.1 uncultured Flavobacteriales bacterium
AATCATCACACTTCGCTCCGGCTTTCGAAGAAGGAATCAAACAAAGTCTGGCTGAAATAGAGGCGATTGCCAACAGCGAAGAGGAACCAACTTTCGAAAATACCCTCGTGGCTCTCGAGAAACGAGGTCCATTGTTGTCGCGGGTTTCACGTGCTTTCAATACGCTCACCGGGGCTAATACCGACGAGGAGCTCAAGGCGCTGCAACAGGAAATTGCTCCAAAACTTGCGTCGTTAAGTGACGCTGTTTTTCTGAATACAAAACTATTCGGGCGGGTAAACACCATTTATCAGAACCTGGAATCGCTCAGCCTGGATGACGAAAGCAAACGTTTGTTGTCTTATTACTACGACGAATTCGTAAAAGCCGGAGCCAATCTGACGGAGGATGAGAAAGATGAACTGCGAAACGTAAACCAGGAGCTCGCCAGCCTGAGTGCTAAATTTTCAAACCAATTGCTGGAGGCTTCAAAAGCCGGTGCGCTCGAAGTGGATAACCGCGAAGCACTGGCCGGATTGACCGACAGTCAAATCGAAGCGGCAAAATCAGAGGAGGGTAGCACGTGGCGTTTGTCTCTGCAAAATACCACCCAGCAGCCGATTATGTCTTCACTCGACAACAGAAAAACCCGCGGGGATCTTTTTAACGCATCGGTGACGCGCGCCGAAAAAGGCGGTGAAAATGATACCCGCGAAACCGTGAAAAAACTTGCTGAACTTCGGGCTCAGAAAGCCAAAATTCTGGGGTATGACAACTATGCAGCCTGGTCGCTTCAAACGCAAATGGCCAAAAATCCCGACAGCGTGCTGGAATTTCTGGAGCAGTTAATTGCACCCACAACAGCCAACGCGCATAAAGAAGAAAGTGATCTGGAGCAAATGTTAATTGCGTCGGGCGAAGGAGAAAACCTGCAGCCATACGATTGGAGCTATTACGCTGAAAAAATCCGGTTGGAGCGGTATGATCTGGATGAGAACCTGATTAAGCCGTACTTCGAATTGTACAATGTACTCGAAAATGGAGTGTTCTTCTCTGCCACCGAGCTTTTTGGAATCACTTTCGAAAGAAGAGAAGATCTGCCTGTTTATCATGAGGATGTTCGGGTGTATGAGATTTTTGAAGAAGATGGAACTCCGCTCGGCCTTTTTTACGGCGATTTCTTTAAACGCGAAAACAAACGCGGAGGCGCCTGGATGGGCAGCATGGTGGGGCAGTCGAAACTGTTGCAGAACAAACCGGTGATTTACAATGTGTGCAACTACACCAAACCGGCCGTAGGCGAGCCTGCGCTCATTACTTTTGACGAAGCACTCACCTTGTTTCACGAATTTGGACATACCCTTCACGGCCTGTTTGCAGACCAAATGTACCCCAGCTTGTCCGGAACACAGGTGGCCCGCGATTTTGTGGAGTATCCCTCACAGCTCAACGAACACTGGGCGCTCGTGCCCGAAGTGCTGACCAATTATGCGGTGCACTACGAAACCGGAGAGCCGATGCCACAACTTCTGATAGATAAAATCAAAGAATCGGCAACATTTAATCAGGGCTTTGCACTCACCGAAGTGCTGGCTGCCGCATCACTCGATATGCAATGGCACATCATCGGAGCCGATGAGAAAATTGACGCAGTGGATGAATTTGAAAAAGCCGCATTGCAACGCAGCGGACTGGACCTGCAGAACATTCCGCCGAGATACCGCTCCACTTATTTTGCACATATTTTCGGTGGAGGATACGCAGCTGGATATTACGCTTATTTGTGGGCAGAAATGCTCGACAGCCACACCTACGAGTGGTTTGTAAACAACGGCGGTATGACGCGTGAAAACGGGCAGCGTTTTCGTGATATGGTGCTCTCTCGTGGAAATACGCTCGATTATAACGACATGTACAGAAACTTTACCGGTACTGATCCGGAGATTGATCAAATGCTAAAGAACCGCGGGTTGGTGAATTAGAAGCCGGCTCTTGGTGAGAGAATCTGCAGTGCCTGTCCCGAAACAATCGGGGCAGGCGCTGTTTGTTTGAACCTGTATTGTGACCTAAACTATTTCTACCTTTGTATTTCACCACAGAAACCACGCATCATGGGCATTTTCAATCTTTTCTCTTCATCCGGATCATCAGAAAAAAAGCAGTCGGAGTTAAACTGGATTCCGTTGGAATCACTGTCGCAACTGGATGAAATTGAAAGCCTTTCTGCCGGTAAAAAAGTGCTGATTTTTAAACACAGCACGCGCTGTGGAATCAGTAGCATGGTGCTGAAAATGTTTAAGTCCACCTTTAAACCGGACGAAAATAAAGTGCTCTATTACCTGGATCTTTTAAACCACCGCAATATTTCAAATGAAATTGCCGATCGTTTCGGGGTGACGCATCAATCACCGCAATTGCTGGTCATTGAAAACGGAAGCTGTATCAATCATGGTTCGCATCACCAGATTCTTTCGATGATTTGAATATAGTCGCCTTTTTGTACCTTGCCGACGTCCGACGGGTGATCACGCGTGGATATTAACAAGAACTATTATCAACCAGTGCTTCAAATGAACATTCTGAATTCTATCTATTTCCGCACGAAACATGTTGTGAACAACGAAGAGCGGAAGCAGATTCTGCGCAGAAATAATTTAGGTGAACAAGCGGTGGAGGGTGTTTCTCAGAGTATGATCGAAGGTCTGGAAACGGTCAGAAATTATATCACCCGGGCCAATGTTTTACTCGATATTGGTACCCATCACGGATTGTTTTCAAAAGCGGCCAATGCTTTTTTTGATCTGGAGCAAACAATTTGTTTTGAACCCAATTCGGTGCAGAATGAAATCATTGCCCGCAACTGCAAAAATTTTCCTCACCGGATAGAAAATGTGGCGCTTTCGGATTCCGAAGGGGAAGTTACTTTCTACCTGCACGAGGACGAAACCATGAACAGTATTGTAGAGTCGGATGCGTCGGTGCTCAATGCGGAGTTTCCGTACGACAACCCTTCAAAAATGACAGAAACGCGGGTGCCGACCACTACCCTCGACATGGCTGTATCGAAATTGAACCTGACCAATCCTACCTTTCTGCTGAAAATCGATACCCAGGGAAATGAACTGAATGTACTGGCCAATGGTACAGAAGTACTGCGTCGAACAGAAGTTTGTTTTATAGAATACATGTTTGTATCACCTTATAAAAATAATTTCTCATTTTACGAATTGGTTGCGTTTATGAACCAGCAAGGATTTGATTGCAAGGGTGCATTGTCTATTTTTAAAAGACCGTCAAAAAAGGTGAGCGCGGTAGATTTCCTGTTTGTGAAACGCAGTGAATAAAATCTTTCATGATCATCGATTGCCACCAGCACTTCTGGAAGTATAATCCACAGGAATATGGTTGGATCGATGACCGGATGCACGCCGTACGCAGAAATTTTTTACCAGAGGATTTAAAGCCCGAACTCGATCTGAATGGAGTGCAGGGTTGTATTGCTGTACAAACCGAACAAACCGAAGCGGGCACAGATTTTCTGTTGCGACTTGCATCTGAAAATAAATTCATCAAAGGTGTAATCGGTTGGGTGGATCTTTCTGCTGATAACGCAGCTCAACGACTTCAGCACTTTTCTGAATATTCAACATTCAAAGGAATCCGGCATACGGTGTGGGATGAAGACGGTGCTTTCCTGCTCGATGAAAAATTTCTTGGTGGCCTTGCAGAGCTTTCGAAGCTGGGTTTGATTTACGAAATACTTGTTTTCGATTACCAGCTAAAAGCTGCGGTGGAGATGGTTTCCCGATTTCCGGAACAAATCTTCGTGCTGAATCATATGGGTAAACCCGATTTTTTGAAGAAACCAACGCAGGAATGGAAGAACAACATTGCCGCTTTGGCTGCACATCCTCAGGTTTGGTGCAAGATTTCAGGTATGTTTTCTTCACCGGATGCGAGTCGGTTTCCGAACGATCATTTTTTTCTTTTCCTCAATGTGCTGCTTGAAAATTTCGGAACGGATCGTCTGGTATTTGGCTCCGATTGGCCGGTTTGCCTCGTCTCCGCGTCATACAGCCGTACTTTGCAGGTAGTAAAAGATTACTTTACATCGACCTCTGCTTTGACAAAAGTTTTAAGTGAGAATGGCTTGCTGTTGTATGGTCTTTAAATTCTCTTTTTTCCTGAATGTCTTCTTTTTCTCTGCTGCTGATCGAAAAGCAATTTAAAAAGGCTAAAAACAGCCTTCGTGACCAGCAGTTCGCGGTTCGTCTATTTGTAATGAATCTATAGCTATTATTGCGGTGATTGTTGCGTATAGCAACTACTTTAGCTCCAATTACCATGACAATGATTACCCGGATTTTCGTAACGATCAGTATTTTCTTTTTCTTCACATCCTCCTCCGTTTCAGCACAGGACGAACAGACCTTTACTTCCGAAGAATTAAAAAATGTTCTGGATAGCGCGGCTTTTTATATCGATAGTAGGCAGCACGAGCGTGGCGCCGACTGGCTTGAGCTTGCCGAAGCGTATATAACCGACGAGTCACCCAAAGGAATCCGTGCACTGTATTCGCTTAACCGGGCGCAATGGTTGTTAAATACATGGCAACTGCGCGATGCCGAAGCTGAATTTTTAAAATCCATAGCATTGTGCAGTGAACTAGGTGATTCTTTAAAACTCACATCCGCATACTCCGGGCTTGGCACTACGGTCTGCGAGCAGAATCGTTATCAGGAGGCGATTCGTTACCAGCTTCAAGCAATAGATTACTTCACAACGAGGGATAGCATAAAGCATTACAGTTTGA
>CALDPJ010000241.1 GCA_937911795.1 uncultured Flavobacteriales bacterium
ATTGAAGGAAAATGGTATCAGTATACCCTTGCAGGATTGAAACCATTGGATCCGAAAGCCATCCTCGGACATATTTCACATTACGAAGCCAGTGCCTTTGCACATTGGAAGGGAATGCGTTTACCCACCGAATTTGAATGGGAAGTTGCCGCTCCGCAATTTGATTGGGGCCAGCGTTGGGAACATACCGCATCGGCATATCTCGCATACCCCGGCTTCAAAATTCCGGATGGAGCAGCAGGAGAATACAATGGCAAATTTATGATCAACCAAATGGTGTTGCGGGGAGCGTCCGTCGCTACAGCGCCGGATCATAGCCGGATTTCCTACCGCAATTTTTTTCATCCGCATTTACAGTGGCAATATTCAGGAATCCGGCTGGCGCGATAAAATTTATAAATAATGATGGACGATTTTAAAACGGATGTAGAAAACGGACTGGCGAGTGATCCGAAGCGGTTGTCTTCGAAATATTTTTACAACGAGCTCGGAGATGAACTATTCGTGCAAATCATGAATCTCCCCGAGTATTACCTCACCCGTGCAGAATTTGAAATTTTCAGCGAACAGACTTCCGATCTTGTTCAATCCTTAAATCTGGATAAAACCATTCCGTTCGAGCTGGTAGAGCTGGGGGCCGGAGACGGTACCAAAACCAAAGAATTGCTGAAATTTCTGGTGAAGGAAGGATATCAGTTTGATTATTTACCTGTTGACATTTCGCCCTACGCGCTCGAAAACTTAAAGGATTCCCTTGCGGAAGAAATACCGAATCTATCGGTAAAAACCATGCAGGGAGACTATTTCGACGTTCTGAAAAAACTGCGCGAGGCAATTAAGCCCAGGGTGGCTTTGTTCCTCGGATCCAACCTCGGCAACATGAGCGATGACCTTGCACGGACCTTTTTGGAAACGCTGGGCCATCATCTCAACGAGGACGACAAACTGATTCTCGGTCTCGATCAGATCAAAAGCCCGGACATTGTCATTCCGGCATACAATGATGCTTCCGGAGTTACCGCTAAATTCAACCTGAATTTGTTGCGACGCATCAACGAAGAACTCGGTGGGAATTTTGATCTGGAAAAGTTCAGACATGTGGTGCATTACACTGAGGAAGAAGGGATTTTAAAAAGTTTTCTCGAGAGTACAGAGGATCAACAGGTGCGAATTGACGCGCTCGATAAGATCTTCGCTTTTCACAAGGGTGAGCGCATCCACACCGAGATTTCCCGTAAATACAACGATGAACTTCTCGAGCAGTTTCTGCTGGAAACACCACTCTCTATTACAGACAAACTCACCGATTCAAGAGGGTATTTTGCTGATTATATCCTGAAGAAAGACTGAAAGGCGGGTTTATAAAGACGAAAAATAAAAACACTATCTTTGCAGCCAATAATTTTTTCAGGGGCCGTTTACCTCAAAGATTCTCCGCCCTTTACAACCCAAACATTTTTATGACATTTGAACATCTGAATCTGAACCCCTCATTGCTGAAGGCCGTGGAGGGAGAAGGATACACTACGCCAACGCCCATTCAGCAAAAAGCGATACCCATTGTATTACAGGGAAATGACCTGCTTGGTTGTGCCCAAACAGGAACCGGTAAAACAGCCGCTTTCGCAATTCCCATTCTGCAGTTGTTGCAAAACCGCAACGGTAGTGCCCAACGCCAACGTAACATCCGCGCATTGATTGTTACCCCAACCCGCGAGCTTGCCATCCAGATCGGCGATAGCTTTAGCGCATACGGCAAACATACCGGCCTCACCAATACGGTGATTTTCGGTGGAGTAAAACAAGGATCACAAACCACACAACTCCGCAGAGGAGTGGATGTGCTCGTGGCCACTCCCGGTCGCTTGCTCGATTTGGTTGATCAGGGATACGTTGATTTTAAACAACTCGAAATTTTTGTACTTGACGAAGCCGATCGAATGCTCGATATGGGGTTCATCAACGATGTACGCAAGATCATCAAATTACTTCCGCGCAAACGACAAACGTTGTTGTTTTCTGCAACCATGCCAAATGACATCGTTCGTTTGGCCCAAAGCATGCTCACTGATCCGAAGCGCGTGGATATCACACCGCAGTCTACCACGGCCGAAACCATTAACCAGGAATTGTATTACGTGGAAAAGGGCAATAAAAATGCTCTTTTGCAGCATCTAATCATCACTGAGGATATGGACTCGGTGCTCGTTTTTACACGCACAAAACACGGAGCCGATAAAGTGGTAAGAGCGCTTGCCAAAAGCAATATCACCGCTGAGGCAATCCACGGAAACAAATCGCAGAACAACCGTCAGCGGGCGCTCAACAATTTTAAAGATGGAAAAACCAGGGTTCTGGTTGCTACCGATATCGCAGCGCGCGGAATTGATGTGGACGGATTGTCTTATGTGATCAATTTCGAAATTCCGAATATTTCAGAAACGTATGTTCACCGGATCGGTAGAACAGGACGTGCCGGCGCTTCGGGAAAAGCTATCTCGCTTTGTATGCCCGAAGAAGTGAAAGACTGGCGGAATATTGAAAAGCTGATCGGAAAAAAAATACCGGTTGTATCCGAACATCAGTGGGAATCTGAAAACCCGGGAGTTTATCGCGAAGCACCAAAAGCCGAAAAAACCGGTGGACGTCGCCATGCGCGGCCATCCCATGGCGGCGACAGAAACCGCGATCAGGCAAAAGGCAATGGTGCCCGACCGGGAAAACGGAACCACAATCCCAACAGCGGACGCAGGTAATTTTTCGACCATCCGGCAACGGCGTTCAGATTCTGTACAGATTTATTGGTTACAATTGACGAAATTGAAGCCGTGAAACTGCTCATTGTTGAAGACAACAGCCAATTGCTAAAGACGATTCTACAGTCGTTGAACGCTGAAGATTTTGTTTGTGAGGCAGCGGATAATTTTTCCGCTGCACACGAAAAGATCAGTTTGTACCGCTATGATGTACTGATAGTGGACATCAACCTCCCGGATGGCTCGGGGCTGGACCTGATCCGCTCCTGCAAAAAACAATCTCCCGAAACCGGTATTATCGTTATCTCCGCGCGTAATTCGCTAGAGAATAAAGTAGAAGGGCTTGAGCTCGGCGCCGACGATTACCTCACCAAGCCATTCGATATGGCCGAACTGGTAGCGCGCGTAAAGTCTGTCATCCGGCGACGCAATTTCAACGGCGATCCTGTTATTCGAAGCAACGAAATTTTGGTTGATACCAGTGCGCGCCAGGTTTCGGTACAAGGGCAGTCTGTGGAGCTCACGCGAAGCGAATACAATATTCTCTTGTTTCTGCTATCCAATCCAAACCGCGTACTCACGAAAGAGAGCATTGCCGAACACATCTGGGGCGACAATATGGATCTGGTAGATTCCTTCGATTTCATCTACTCGCACATCAAAAACCTGAAGAAGAAAATTACCGAAGCCGGCGGTGAAAATCCGGTGAGAACAGTGTATGGTGTGGGGTACAAATGGATGGATGAAAAATGAAGCTGATCAAACGGACATACCTGCTGGCCGCGTTCTGGCTGCTGCCCGTACTCATCGTCGGAAGCGTCTTCAGCTTTTATGTCATTCAGTACATCAACACCGAAGAAACCGATGAGTTTCTGACCTATGAAATGGAGCGTCTACGGAGCTTTCACCAGGAAAATAAAATGCTTCCGGAATATCATAAAGTGGCCGATATCTTACCCGAAACATTTTACCCGGAACCTTTTTTTAAAGATACGTTACTGCTCGAGCCTGGTGATAATGAATTTGTGCCACATCGGGAATTGCATTTTTCCATCGAGCACAAAGGCCGTCACTTCGGAATCGTGTTGCGCCACCTGATGCCCGGACATGATGATATAATTGAAGGTGCGTTGCTTATTGTGAGCGGACTGATGGTGTTGGTAATTTTTGTGCTGCTGTTCAGTATCACCCTTGCCAACAAACTACTTTGGAAAGACTTTTACCAAACGCTGCAAAAGCTTGTGCATTTCCGCATTGGAGAGCCATTGCCCCAATTGCCCGATTCCAGAATCTACGAATTCAAACAGCTCAACGAAACCATTCATTCCTGGTTGAAAAAGGTTTCTGATGACTACCGGCACAACAAGGAATTCAATGAAAATGCTTCGCATGAGCTGCAAACGCAATTGGCCATCATTCGCACCCACACCGAGAATTTGCTGAACGAAGCAGAAGTCGACGATCATCACCTCGAAGATTTGCAGCGGATTTACCAGGCCTCCAACAGCCTTACACGATTTCAGAAATCACTGCTTTTGTTGAGTAAAATCAGCAACATGGAATTCAGCAAAAAAGAGCCCGTGAATCTCGCGGAAATTATTGAACTGAATCTCCCGGTTTATGAAGAAGCCATTGCTATGAGATCCCTCAGTCTGGAAAAAGAATTGCAGCCGGTGACGGTAGAAATGGATCGGGGATTGGCCGAGATTATGGTCAACAACCTCATCAAAAATGCTGTTAAACACAATGTTCAGGACGGTTTTATTCGGATTGTTTTAACTGATTCAGAATTGATCATCGAAAATTCAGGAGTTTCATTTTCAGAACCACCCGAAACGATGATCCGCAGGTTCAAAAAAGGAAAAACTGGCGGGCACGGCATCGGTTTGGCCATTGTGAAGCAAATTTGTGACATCAATAATTTTGAGTTGAGTTATGAGGTGGAAAAAGGTGGAAGTCATCAGATAACCATTCTTTTAAACAGGAGTTTAAAACGTGTATAGACTACTGTTTCGAAAATCCAAAATCCCTCCAAATTTGGGTTCTACTTTTGAGGCATAATCTTAAAACTAAAGAATTATGTCATTACTAAAATTAATTTTATTCGGTGCCGCCATTGCAGTCAGCGGCTCTGTTTCAGCCCAATACACTGGGCCTGGCGCCGACGGAAAACAATACACCGTTGCCGAGGTTAAAGAAAACGCGGCTCAACTGGATAAATCGGATGCCATTGTAAAACTGGAAGGATTTATCGTGGAGCGAATCAACAAAGAAGATTTTTGGTTTGAGGACGAATCAGGACGAGTAATGCTCGAAATCGATAAAAAAGATATGCCCGAGCGCCCGTTCAATGACCAGACTAAGCTGATTATCATCGGTGAAGTGGATTACGATGTGCTCGAAGAAGTGGAAATTGAGGTCGAAGAAATTCATTTTACAGACTGATGATACGCACTGCTGCTTTTATTTCCATATCTGCGCTCGCGCTTGCATGCAACGCCCAGTCCGCACAACGCTACGAAGTCATTGCCGGAAGATTTTGTTCTGACGCTGTGATCAGCGAAATTGAGGACAAGGAGGATTACGCCGAAGTAGAATTCCGGTGCAATGGTAAACTATACGAAGTCGGGGTGTCCGATAAATTTGAGATTCTTTATATCGAATCGGAAGCCGATATCCCAAAACCGGTAATGAATAAGATCAGCAAGAAACTGGAGAAACACTATTCCGGCTGGTCGATAGATGAAATGGATCTCATTGAAATGAACGACACTTCGTTTTACAAAATTGAAGTGATGAAAAACGGTGTGGAAGAAAATCAGTATTTCACGTTGGAAGGTAAATATTTCCGCCTTTACGGAGCCTCACCCGATGCAAGCGAGCTGGTGAAAACCCTGGCGGAATCTAAATTTTATCAATCTGCACCTTACAACTTTTTACATCCTGACCGGGTCTACGATCTACCGGAGGTACTGGTGGAAATATCGGGAATATCCGTAGTTGAAGAAAGTCAGGTGTATTGTGTTCAGGACGAACTGGGGGTGGTGTTTATTTTTGATCTGGAATCAGGGGAAATCGTCGAATCCATCCGTTTTACTGACACCGGCGATTTTGAAGATATTGTCATAAAGAACAACCGCGTGTTTATTCTGCGCAGCGACGGAACCCTTTTTCACTTTGATTTGGACAACCGCAACGACATCAGTAAAGAAATTTTGCCGTTGGAATGCCTCAATGCCGAAGGTCTCTTCTTTGGAGAAGACGGCAATGTATGGTTGGTGGCTTGTAAGGAGGAATCTGTTTCCGGAAATAACAATGAACGGTTGATTTATCGCTTCGAGGATGAAAAATGGTCAAAACCAGTTTCCACATTTGCGGTGGACCAGCGTGAGATAAAGAAAATGCTGCGGCAGACGTATGATGATTTGGAGTGGGATGATCCTGAATTTAATCCTTCAGCTGTTGCGGTACATCCTGAAACCAGCGAGATCTATGTATTGTCAGCCAGCGGAGAGTTTATTGCGATATTCAACAATGAAAAACTAACGGCCGTATATCCGCTTCCGGAAGAGATTTACTACAAGCCCGAAGGAATTGATTTCGCTGCAAACGGAGATTTATTACTCTCCAGTGAAGGCCGAAAAAAGGGTTATCTCAACGGTCAGATATTCCATTTCAGAAAGAAATAGAATTTGGGGAATGGTTGCAACAGAATTCGCGACTTTGATGCACAGTGCCAGGATTTAAACGATGGGGTGGAAATTAAAAAGTTCCACCCTTTTTTGTGCGATTCGGGTTCGGGGATGAATGTATAATGAGCTGCAATATATCTGGTATATTCATTGCCTGTTTTTATGTCGGATTATCACTAAAATGGAGCAAAAGCCATGGCCATCAACTTCAATAAATTCGCGCAGGAAGGAAACGAATATCTCGTGGATCTCGCAGCCGAACTCGGACATCCCGAAGAAGCGGGAAGGGTTGGAATAGTTTTTCGGGCCGTACTGCATACCCTGCGTGACCGACTCACCATCCCCGAATCATTTCATCTGCTGGCACAACTGCCGATGTTTTTAAAAGCAGTTTATGTAGAAGATTGGAAGTATCGGAAACAGCCGATCGACATCAGCGAAAGAGAAGATTTTAAAGACGAAGTAAAACACCGTCAAAAACAATTCGGTGAGCAGCAATTCAACTGGGGGAAATCTACCGATGAAATTATCCGGATCGTTGTCGGCTCTTTGCTGGATTATGTTTCCCCGGAGGAGTTCGACGACATCATTGGACAAATGCCACCCGAAATCAAAGAATTACTGAACCCTGAAAATCCAGGAATGAAAAAGCCGTTCCGGTAAATACCAAAACGGCTTTTGTTGGAATTTTGAATTCCAGACTTATTTCTGATAAGACTATTTCAGCACTTTCACGTTGATGGCCACTGGTCCTTTTTCGCCGGGAGCAATGTCAAACGTTACGCGGTTGCCTTCTTTTATCTCGTCGATGTGCGATTTAATGTGGGTGAAAAGACTCTCGCCGGTGCCTTTTACGTTGATGAAACCATAGCCTTTCGAATCGTCAAAAAACTTAACGGTGCCTTCATTGATCTCCTCTTCGCGTTCGCTTTTTGGAGGAATACCGAGCACAATATCATCGGCATCAATTTCCTCTCGTTCTGAAGGATCCGGTGGAGTGTCGGTGATGTTGCCGTACTGATCTACGTAGGCAATCATATCATCGCGATCCGGCTCGTCTTTGCGCGCCTCTTTTTTCTTCAGTTTGTCTTCTTTTTTCTTTTGCTTTTTCTTCTCTTTTTCCCGTTTGCTCCAGGATTCGTGTGATCTTCCCATTTGTTGTTATTCGTGTATAAATTTTTGTATGCCGCAGAGTAGGAACAAGATAAGAATTCGAACTGAATTGAACAAGCCGTTGATCCGGGGCAGAATGTGAGTTACAAAGGTCGGAATAATAAATGGGTATGCAATAGCTGGCTGATAATCTGCTGAAACAGAAGAAAATTTACGAAATTGCCATGGTTTCCATTTTTGCGCGCGCCAAACCCAATGCGTGCTCAAACCGTTGCATCAGCTGTTGATTCTTTTCTATATGAGTCATCTTCAGATAATAATAATCGATTCCGCTGAGAAGATTGTCCCTGAACTTTCGGATTTTAGCCTGTTGTTTCGGGTTGAGGTTTTGAACCGGATCTTCGCACATTTTTCTGAAATGATCTACATACAGTTGAAGCTCTTTTACAAACACGTGCGGACGGTCGGGCGATAGAGCCAGCGATAGCTTTCCGTAAATATGTCCCACCATTTCGGCGAGATTATAGGTGTCTGAAAAATAGGCCAGATTTGGTCCGGGACAAATCGTCACCGCATCGAGCTTTTTGGGCGGTTTTCCTTCGTTGGCAATAATTGCCGAAGCACCCAGTCCGTGACACAGACATTCCTTCTCCGTCACTTTTTCGGCGGCCCGGTCGTATTCTTCACCGGCACCGAGTTCCTCTTCGAGTTGTTTTAACTTGAGGTGCTGATATTGTCGCGAAGCCGTGCAGATGGGTTGATCGGTAAATTCAGTGTCAAAAGAAAGAAACTTTTTATAGCACGGACTGCCGGGTCGGTTTTTGGCGATGCGCTCTTTGCGCAATTTTTCGGACGATGTTGTTCTCAGGTTGTGAAATGGTACACCCAACGGCGAAGCGTTACTCAGATAATAATCTTCCTGGCGCGCGTTTACCAGCACTTCCAGTGTTTCATCATCTACACTGGTGGCTTCCGGAACGAGTAAAAACGGGCTTCCCCAGCCGGTGCCGTTGAGGCCGTATTCGTTGATCAGGAAATCATTCTCTTTGGAAGTTCCGATTCCACCCTGATAGGTGATTCGCGCTTTGGCATCCTCGGGTAGCAAATTTTTTCCTTTTTCTGAGAGCACTGCATTACAAATTTCCCGGATGGTTTTATCAAGATCCGTCCGGTTATCATAGAACGATTGTAAAATCGGACCTGCCAGTAAACCGTCGGTGGCAAAAGCATGGCCGCCACAATTCAAACCAGATTCGATCCTGAATTCAGAAACCCACAAACCTTTCTGTGCCAGGTATTTTCCCTGGATCAGCGCCGAACGATAATCACTCACTTTGATGATGATTCCTTTTTTGATTTTACCATTTTGGTCGGGATAAAAATCATCGTACAATTCGGCATGACTGAAAAGCGAAGGGTTCATTCCTGCTGAAAACACCACCGAGCCGATGACTTTACTCATGGCAAACCCGCGCAGTGATGCGAGCGCATCCGAAAACATTCTCGGTAGTTCATTGCCATCCTTATCATAATTCATGCGGTCGAGTTTGGTCATGATGTTGACGTCAATCGATCCGGGTACAATATTTCTTCGCAGTTCTTCCTGCAGCAATCTTCTTTGCTCGCCTTCAGAAAAAAACATCCGAATGTATTTTTCCTTCAATGGATGTCCATCGCGCAGCAACTGAAAATATTTGTTGATCTCCGAATCTTCCTCAAATGACTGAAGTCGGATGGTTGTGAGCTGATCTTCAATTTCGTTGTTGATGAAATTGAGGTACATCGTAATGCGTTTTGCCCGATAATCGTACTCGTTCTCGGTGATCCGCTCGTAGGGTATTTTCCCGTTTTTACACAGTGTTTCGCGCATATCCTCCACCAGGTGATCGTCCATGATCGATACCACACTCGATATTCCATAACGAGCTATTTTAAGCGGGCTGTCGAGGGTGTAGCCGAGACCCATTACCGGAATGTGAAAATCGTGGGGACGTGAAGCTGTGATCATAATTTCTTTTTATCTAATAAAGGACAAATATATCCTTTATTGTTGGATGCGATTAGATAGAGTGGAATATTTTCAATAAAAATATCAGGAATTAATTGCGGTTATTTCCAGAATTCGTCGCTCCAGTGGCCGCCAGGTTTTTCTTCTTCGTGCGCAGCATGGGCGGCTACCATTTTTTCAAATTCTTGTGTACTGGCGTTTTCCTGTATTTTCTGAAACAGCACCCGTTCTTCAAAACGGATGTGTTCATTGAGCAATACGCGGATTTCCTCCAGGATTTCGTTGGATTTTTCGCCTTTGGTGATGAGTGCTTCAATTTTCTGGTGCTCGTCGAGTGCCTGCTTTACCAGCGGATCTTGTTCGCCAAGCACGGGAAAAACGGCTTTTTCTTCAAGTTGAAAATGGGGCAGGAGTTCGGTTTCGAAGGCGAATTTCAGGTATTCAAATACGCGTTCGGGTGCTACATTTTTTGAGGCTGCTTTTTGAATTTTCCAGCCCAACAGTAAGCCAAAATGATGTTCCCGGCTCACCGGTTGTAGTGCTTCGTGCCGTTTAATTGGAGCCATGTGGAATTAAATGTTTTTTCGGTTAAATATCCGGATGGATAGAAGCAGTGGAATGATTGCCCAAACGAGCACAACCCCCAACGCCAGCATACTTCCGTTTTGCTCGCTGAAAAATTTCTCAAAAACAGCGCCGCTGG
>CALDPJ010000242.1 GCA_937911795.1 uncultured Flavobacteriales bacterium
AGCGTGTTCGCTGATTTCCGTTCCGATTCCGATCAGGCGGTCAATTTTTTTGTGTCGGCACATTTTTGCCACCCGCTTATATAATTCCGCAGAAGGTTTTCCGCTTTGCAGAATATCAGATAGAATAAGCGTTTTTTTCCTGAGGAATTTTTGCTGGTGCGCAAAATCGAGCGCAATTTCCAACGAACCCATATCGGAATTGTAGGTGTCGTTGATGATTCCGCATCCGTTGATGCCTTCGAGCAATTGCAATCGCATGGCCACGGGTTGCAGCGATTCGAGGTCCGGAAGAATGGTCTCTGGTGATTTTCCGAGTTCCAGTGCGGTTGCCATACACATTATAGCATTTTCGATAGAGCCATTGTCATTGAACGGAATCGTTGCCGAAATTTTCTCCCCCAGATAGGAGATTTCCATTCTCGCTGTACTTCCCTCCCTGTGCACATCAGAAACAAATAATCCGGCGGTTGAATCAGAAAAGCTACAGCGCAGTTTCTGCGTATCCATTAACCAATCTGCCCGCTGCAGTGCACTTTCGATTTCCGGATAATCCGCATTGTAAATCAACAGGCGACAACCTTTGAACAATTTCAGCTTTTCGTACGCTTTGTGTTCGCGGTTTTCAAAATGGGCATCGTGTGCCTCACGTATATTGATGAACACACCGATTTCCGGCTGAATAATACGTTGTAGTTGTTCCATTTCTCCGGGAGCTGAAATTCCCGCTTCAAATAATCCGAGGGTATCTTCGGGTTCAATGTTCCACACCGAAAGGGGCACACCCACCTGCGAGTTGAAACTTTTCGGACTGCGCACAATTCTGTAAGACGATTGCAGCAGCTGATACAACCATTCTTTGACGATGGTTTTTCCGTTGCTTCCGGTGATTCCGACCGTGATCAAATCACATTTGGTGCGATGATGAGCTGCCAGATCCTGCAAGGCCTGCGTTGAACTTCGCACCCGAATAATATTCGCCTCGTACAGTAGGTCGATGTTTTCGTTTGTTTCCGAGACTACAAAATTGCGAACTCCTCGTTCGTATAATTCGCGGATAAATTGATGACCATCGTGCCGGGGGCCTTTTAAGGCGAAGAACAAAACCGATTCAGAATCGCTGAGTTTGCGGCTGTCGATGCTGAGATGAGAAATAGAATTGTTGCGGAACAAGCGAATCACCGAACCATTTACAATGGATGCAATGGATTTGATATTGTATCCGGAATTCGGCATTTAATCCGGTTTTTTAGTTTCGGCCTGCATGGATTTTATAAACTCCTTGCGGCTGAGCGGCTCGTAGCTTTCCAGTTCACCCAGGCGCACGAGATTTTCATCCGGCACTGTACGGTGGCTGTAGTGCGCCAGTTTTCCGCTGCGAACACAGATGGCGTGCACTTTTGTAACGTACTCTGCAATGGCCAGTAAATTGGGAACCGGGCCAAAAGGTTTTCCCTGAAAATCCATGTCCAGGCCTGCAACCACAACGCGTGCTCCGGAGTTGGCCAGCTCGTTGCAAACATCCGGAAGATCTTCGTCAAAAAACTGCGCCTCATCGATTCCCACGACTTCTACTCCTTTTGCGAGCTCTAATATTTCCCGCGAATGGCTGACGGGAGTGGAGTGTATGGAGTTGTCGTCATGACTTACAACTTTTACGTCGTGGTAGCGTGTGTCGAGCGAAGGTTTGAAAATCTCCACCTTCTGATCGGCAATTTTTGCTCTTTTCAGGCGCCGGATCAGCTCTTCTGTTTTTCCTGAAAACATGGAGCCACAGATTACTTCTATCCATCCGACGCACTCTTTTTCGGAATATGGTTGCTCCAAAAACATTTTCTGCGGGTTTGTTCGTTGTGTTATTCAAAGTGCAGCGAATACTGTAATTTTACAGGTGTTTTGTGCACTTCCACAAAAGTAATCAATTCGGTTTCGAAATTTTTATCATGGAAAAGTTCAAGTCAATTCCCGAGTTAATCCAAAGTTTGAATCACCTTGCATTGCGCATCAATAAAGGATCTGTAGGGCTCGAAGAATTTGAAAATACGCTCAGCGATGCCAGAGAGCTGTACGAAAGGTTGGTGATTCTTCGCTACAAAGCCATTGAAGACAGAAACCTGATGGGGATGACGGCCGCACCAAAAGCAGATGAAACGAATGCTCCTGCTGAACCATCGAAAGTAGAAGAGCCTACGCTTGCTGCGCGTCAAATATCACTGATTGATTCTATTGAGGAAATTGCGCGGGAGACGGAACCCGAAGCCGAAAAAAAGGAGCCCGAACCGAAAGTAGAGCCACCATCTCCGGCAGTTCCCGAACCACCGGTACGCAAAGAGGAACCAGCCGTTTCTGAAGTCGTTCCGCCGGCAGCACAAAAACCCTCCGTTACTCAGCAAACCACCCTGCCCGATTCTTTAGCGGAAAAACTCAGTCAGACAAAAATTGATGATCTCACCGTGGCCATTGGACTGAATCAGAAATTTCGATTTATAAAGGAATTGTTCAAAGGAGATTCTTCGGCTTATAACGAGGCTGTGAAAGCGCTCAACCAGTGTGATAATCTGCAAGAAGCACAACATCGGGTAAAAAACGAACTCATGAAATCATATGAGTGGGATGAAGAAGATCAGGTAACGATGACTTTTTTGAATCTGATCGAACGTCGCTACCAATGAGGTGGTTGGGTATTCTCGTTTTATTTCTGACATTCCGGACAGGGTTTTCACAGGATCTGAATTATGTACGCTATCTGGTAGATACGCTGTGCAGCCCGACAATGGCGGGGCGTGGTTATGTTGATGACGGCCTGGAGAATGCGGCGGTTTTCATTTCGGCTCAGTTTGATAGTCTCGGAATTGCGCCCCTCAATGATCAACGATATCAGTCTTTTCAGCATCCGGTTAATACTTTTCCCGGTGATCCGGTGGTTCGGTTGGACGGTCGGGAACTAAAACCCGGAGAGCATTTTCTCATCAATGCCAATAGCCCGGAGCATTCAGGAAAATACCGGATCGTACACCTCGATACCAGTTATATTGATCACCCCGAACGGATTATGTTGCGCCAGAATGTTGCCTATCTGGTCCATCCGGTTTCGGTGCACAACCGCGATGGGATGTCCAAAAGAGCCGGATTGATTCGTGAGTTGTCGGACCATGTTCCGGTAATTGACCCGGTTCAGAAACTCACCTGGAGCGTCGGAACAGATTTGTATGAAAACCCGGTAATTGAAGTTGATCAGCAGCAAACCGATTGGCCCGGGGTAGATTCAGTGATGATCGAAATCCGGTCAGCATTTCTGGAAAAATTCGAATCGCAAAATATTCTTGGCTTCATTGAAGGAACCGACAAAAGCAACGAATTCGTAGTGTTTACCGCGCACTACGATCACCTCGGTAGAATGGGATCAGCGGTATTTCCGGGGGCCAATGACAATGCTTCCGGAACCGCAACGTTGCTCGATTTGGCGCGGCATTACTCACAGAATCCGCAGCAGTACAATTTGCTGTTTATCGCTTTTGCCGGTGAGGAAGCAGGACTGGTTGGCTCAAAATATTTTGTGGACAACCCATTGGTCCCGCTGGACAGCATTCGTTTTCTCATCAACCTTGATCTCACCGGAAACGGGGAAGACGGCATCACAGTCGTCAATGGAAAAATGTTTGAAGATGATTTTCATGATCTGGCAGCCATCAATTCAGCGAAAGAATTTCTGCCAAAAATAAGGGCGCGTGGTTCGGCCGCAAACAGTGATCACTACTGGTTCAGCAAGAACGGGGTTCCGGCTTTTTTCATTTATACACACGGCGAGCGAAAATCGTATCACGATGTTTACGATGTTCCCGAAACGCTGGAGTTTAAAGGATATGAGGGGTTGTTTGGGCTAGTTGTTCAGTTCGTCAGTGAGTTATGAGATTGGAACGATGAGATGGGAATAAAAAGGTGATGAGTTATGAGTGATGAATTATAAGTGGGGTGCTGAGAATGTGAGGTTGTGCTCCTAATTAGTAGTTTAAAAACTATGGAAAAGAAAGGAATTATTGTCAGGAAAAGTTTTGATTTAGCACTGAGTGTAATTCAGATTTATAAGTATTTAGCTGATGAGCGAAGAGAGTATGTAATGAGCAAACAAATGTTACGAAGCGGTACGGCTGTCGGCGCGCTTATTCGGGAAGCACAAAACGCTGAGAGTAAAAAAGATTTTATCCATAAGCTGGGAATTGCCCAGAAAGAATGTGATGAAACTCTTTACTGGATTGACTTATTATTAGCGTCTGAATATATAGACTTGACGCGCTCTGAGACGATTCGTTCCCAATCGGAAGAATTATTAAGGATGCTGAGAAGCGCGATAATAACCTCTAAACAAAACCTATAATCTTCAAATTGTCAACCGTATCACTCATCACTCATAATTCATCACTCATCCCTTTTTCACATGAGTAAAGGATCTATAACAGCAAACCTCTACCTCGTCCCAACGCCAATCGGCAATCTTGGCGACATCACCATTCGCGCAGTTGAGATTTTAAAATCGGTAGATCTGATTCTAGCGGAGGATACCCGAACTTCGGGAAAGTTGCTCAAGCATTACGAAATATCCACGCCTATGGCGGCGTACCACATGCACAACGAACACAAAGTAACCGCTCGTTTTGTGGAGCAGATGCAGGCCGGACAGACTTTTGCGCTGATCACCGACGCGGGTACACCCGGAATTTCTGACCCCGGATATATGATGGTCAAGGCATGTGCAGAAGTAGGATTGCGCGTGGAATGTCTTCCGGGAGCGACGGCCGTAATACCCGCCATCGTGGTTTCCGGTCTGCCGAACGACCGCTTTTGCTACGAAGGATTTCTGCCCCCGAAAAAGGGCCGCAAAACGCGGTTGGAACAATTGTCTACCGAAGAGCGCACCATGGTTTTTTATGAATCTCCGCATAAATTGCTGAAAACCCTGGCAGATTTCTCGACTTATTTCGGAGAAGACAGACGCATGTCGGTTTCGAGAGAAATTACGAAGATGCACGAGGAAACCTTTCGCGGTTCGGTGGCAGAAGTGTTGGCTCATTTTACCGAACAAGGCGTTCGGGGTGAATTTGTGCTGGTGGTGAGCGGAATGGATAAAAAGAAGGAGAATCGTAGAGTCGATTAAAATTCCGGCGCAATCCAAGCGGAATATGTTCTCATTTTTGAAAAAGTACTTACCATCAAAATTTATACTTCATGAAAGCAGTTTTCCTGATTAAAAATGGCGCGGCCGACAAAGCTTTTGAAATCCGTGAAACGCCCGAGCCCGAAATGAAATCCCGCCAGGCGATGATTTCGGTAGAAGGCTTCGGAATCAATTTCGCGGATGTGATGGCCCGGCAGGGTTTGTACCGCGAAGCTCCACCGTTGCCATGTGTGCTCGGTTACGAAGTAGTGGGTAGAGTAGAAAAAGCTGGTGCTGATGTGGATCCGGCCTGGATCGGAAAACGAGTGCTGGCATTTACCCGCTTCGGAGGTTATGCTGAAAAGGTGGTGACCGATCATCGGGGGCTGGTAGAAATTGACGAAGACGTTGAAATAGATCGCGCCACAGCAATGGGAACCCAATACGCCACGGCCTATTATGCGAGCATGCATTGCCAATCGCTGCTTCCGGGAGATACAGTTTTGATTCATGCCGCAGCGGGAGGCGTCGGGCAGGCTTTGGTGCAGTTTGCAAAACACCTCGGTTGCACCATAGTCGGCACGGCCGGATCTGACGAAAAGCTGGAATTATTAAGATCACAGGGAGTTCATTATGCCATCAACTACCGCAAAGAAAATTATGCAGACGTTGCGCGAAAATGGCTCGATGGAAAAAGATTTTCGGCTACATTCAATGCCATTGGTGGCAGTTCTATAAAGAAAGATTACGCACTGCTCGGTTCGGGAGGTACGGTAGTTTGCTTTGGTGCGGCGACTCGAATGGGTTCTTCAGGTGGTGTTTTCGCCAATCTTGGTTTATTGTTGAAAACCGGGTTTTACAGTCCATTGTTTATGATGATGAAGTCGAAATCGGTGGTGGGTTTGAATATGCTGAAACTCGCCGACAATCGACCGGATATAGTTCAACATTGTTTGATTGAGGTAATGACAATGTATCGCGCTGGTGAGATCAATCCTTCGCCAGGTCAGATTTTTCCGGTATCGGAAATCGCCGCAGCACATGAAATGCTGGAAAGCCGCAAGTCGATAGGAAAGGTGGCCGTGCGTTGGTGATCAGTACCGGCCAATTATACATGACAAGTGAATAATTCCTGTGCATAAAATATTTTTCATGTCGACATAAGTCGCGGTTTATGATGAAAATCAATCAATTCTGTTTTGATGGATGGATTTTTATTACTAATATTATTCAAGTTATTAACCACCAACCAACCTACGACTTATGAAAACTATAAACATCCGTTTCATTCTTCTAATTATTTTCATATCCTTTCTTTTTGAAGGTCATGCTCAGGTTTATGTCGTAAATACCACTGACTGTCAAATTAATTGGCAGGTATATTGTCAAAATTCATCTTGCGAAACGCAAGTTGATCCAGCATCTGGAAATATTTCTGCTGGCTATATTAATCCCCCCTATTTATTAACTTGGTCAAATTGTCCTAATTCTAATTAGCCCTACTTTGCCTATCTAAGATTTCGCTTTCCTGATGGAGATAATATATGGCGAACCCTTGCATTTGATCCAGATCTACCCAATGGGTGTGCGAGTTTGGAATGTACACTTGAACCATATGCGTATCACTCAGGTGTAATTGAAGCTGATTATTGTTTGGGAGCTATAGGTGAAGTTCGTTCGGACCTTATGGATGGAGTTTGTACCATTTATTTCAAATATGCGAACTGACGGCTATTCAGATTCATGAATTTATCAAAAACATTCAGAAAATGAAACTACTACATACACTTGTGTTTATCTTCATTATTTGTTTTGTCAACGCCCAGGAGCCTTTTATCACCCAATGGAAAACCAACCATCCCGGGGTAACGGACAATTTTTCTATACAAATTCCTCTTGCTGAGGAGAGCACGTATGATTTTGAAGTGCAATGGGGAGACGGAAATATCGATACCTATACCGGTTTGGGTGCAGAATTAACAGCCATGCACACCTATGCTGATAGCGGAATATATGAAGTCTCTATCGGTGGAGAATTTCCGCGAATAATTTTCGAATATCAGAATGACCGGGAAAAAATAATTGACATAATACAATGGGGAGATATTGATTGGGAGAATTTTAATTCGGCCTTTATGGGATGTATTAACCTGGAAGTAAATGCTTCGGATGCGCCCGATTTATCGAATGTCACAAATATGGCATCTATGTTTGGGGGATGTGAGTCGTTCAATCAATCCGTTGAGAATTGGGATGTATCAAATATTGAAAACATGGTTGGCTTGTTCGCGGGCGCAAGTAGTTTTAATCAACCACTTGAAGCCTGGAATGTTTCTGCTGTTACCGATATGAGAAACATGTTTTATGGTGCCTATTCTTTTAATCAATTCCTTGAAACCTGGAATGTATCCACAGTCACTAATATGCGGGAAATGTTTACAGGCGCTGCTGTTTTTAATCAACCTATGGAGACATGGGATGTCTCTGGCGTTACAGATATGACGGCAATGTTCTCAAATGCTTTAAACTTTAATCAGCCTATAGGGGGTTGGGATGTTTCGAATGTAGCGTCAACGGTTCAAATGTTTGAAAATGCCAGCGCCTTCAATCAGCCCCTTAATTCATGGACATTGCCCAGCGATGTACAGTTAAATTATATGTTTTTAGGTGCAACCTCTTTCGATCAACCCCTTGATTTGTGGGATGTTTCTAACGTGACTAGCCTCGGCGCAATTTTTCGGGATGCAATTAATTTCAACCAGCCCCTGAATACCTGGGATATTTCCAGTGCTACCAGCCTTGCTTCCCTTTTCAGGGGTGCAACTTCATTCAATCAATCATTGTCATCCTGGGATATTTCGAATGTCGAAACAATGCAGAATATGTTGATGAATTCCGGTATGTCGGCCTGTAATTATGATTCAATGTTGAACGCATGGGCAGCATTGAATCCTCAGCTATTTGTAGAGCTCGGTTCGCAGGGGATTCAGTATACCGAAGCTGGTGCGGCTGCACGACAGGCGCTAATGGATAACTACTTGTGGATCATTAGTGGAGATGAGTTGGTAGAACTAACAGAGCTGGTTATTGGTTCTGAAGTGAATGGAACAAATATTAACATTTCGGCAAGTGGAGGGACAGGCGCTTATACCTTCAACTGGACCGGACCAAACGGGTTTACGTCATCAGATTCCAGTATTGTTGCCCCTTATAATGGTACTTACACAGTAATTGTTAGTGACGGGTGTGAGGAATGGACAGATTCTTTTGAGATTATATCTGTGGGAATTTCAGAGATAGATGCCTCAGGCATCCAGGTGTTTCCAAACCCGGCGTCGCAAAATGTGGAGATTTATACATCTAACCCGCACGCAAGTATTCTTCATTTATATGACCCGCGTGGAATTTTGGTTACAGAAGTTCCTTTCAATTCCAATTGGGTTAGTATAGATTTGATCGGTTATAATGCCGGCGTATATATGGTTCGCATATCAGACCGTCATGGAACTATACTGGAATATGAGCGGGTTGCCGTGGTTCGTTGATGAGATTAGTATATAGGTAACCTGCCAAGATAAGTAGGTGCACTGGCTCAATTCTTCTTGACTTCCTGTATCCGCGTGTATAGTTATTATCTTTGTCTCCTCAACTTTTCATCAACTTGAAAAACTGGATTCCCCGAAACGGAAAGCCCTACATCATTAGCGGGCCGTGCAGCGCCGAGAGCGAAGAGCAGATGCTGACAATTGCGCGGCAACTGGTGGGAACTGTGGATGTATTTCGTGCAGGAGTTTGGAAGCCCCGCACACGTCCCAACGCCTTTGAAGGTCACGGCCAAGATGCATTGAACTGGTTGGCTACCGTAAAAAGCGATACCGGACTTAAAACCGCTACTGAGGTGGCGAATGCCCAACACGTTGATGCTGCGTTGAAAGCCGGAGTGGATGTGCTTTGGATCGGTGCCAGAACGTCGGTTAATCCATTTTCGGTACAGGAAATTGCAGACGCACTCAAAGGCGTAAAAATTCCGGTGATGGTCAAAAACCCGATCAACCCCGATCTTCAGCTATGGATTGGCGCGTTGGAGCGCATTGCTTCGGCGGGAATCGAAGAGATTGCGGCCATTCACCGCGGATTTTCATGGTTCGAAAAAACACCTTTTCGCAACGACCCGAAATGGGAATATCCGATAGAACTGAAAAGGCTCTATCCTGATCTGGAACTGATCTGCGACCCGAGCCATATTGCCGGCACGCGTGATTTGCTACAGATGATTGCACAAAAAGCCCTCGATTTGAATTTCTCCGGGCTCATGATCGAAAGCCATCACGATCCCGACAACGCCCTCAGCGATGCGAAGCAACAGATTACACCAGAGACGCTGATCACACTCCTCGGTCGCTTACAAGTACGACAGGCTACCTCTGAAGATGCCTTTTTCCTGAACCGACTGGAACAACTGCGCGACTCCATTGATGAAATTGACGGAGAGCTGATTCAGAAACTCGCTGCGCGTATGGCGCTCGTGGACGAAATCGGCGAATACAAACGGGACAACAACGTCACCATTTATCAGGTACAGCGCTGGAAAGAAATACTCCGCACACGTATGGAATGGGCGCTGGCACTCGGGCTGGATGAAGATTTTATCCGTGCATTACTACATTCGCTGCACAAAGAATCAATTGCGCGGCAGACAGGGATTATGAATCGGGAAATTTCTCCGAAGGGAAAAACGTAAGCAGGAAAATTCTATGGGGTAATAACTATTTTCTGAATCATAGTTGATTCACAAGTGTTGAAAACCAGAAAATATGCACCTACAGCAATGTTTTGTGCGGGAATGACTATTTCAGATTTCCCCGAAACACCTGAAAAAGGGAAATCATCAATTTTATTACCGGCAAAATCATACAGTGTGAAGGTTCCGTGTGCTCCGAGATAAGGCGGTGTTTTTACAAATAACTTTTCAACTTTAGGATTGTGCCAGAGATCAAAATGGATGGGCAGATGATTCAGTGAAGCTGATTTGCAACAATTTACTTCGGAAGCATATTCTTCGGTCAAGTTGAAATGAGTTTTCAGGTGATGAATCATAATACATGGTCGT
>CALDPJ010000243.1 GCA_937911795.1 uncultured Flavobacteriales bacterium
CGCAGATTCAGATAGTGAGAACTACTTCCGTACACCGTTGAAAATTTATCGACGAGCATGTCGATTTCGTGGCGCTCATAACCATAGCGGTGCAGAATATAATTGTCGTCCAGGCGCTCTCTGAGATTCATTATTCCCCAGTATTCGCCGTTGACGAAAGTGACCACCGGTTGATAATTCTGATAATCTACATCTGCATAGCCCTTCAGCAACTGTTGCAATACAGCATCCCGAAAATACGTGCGACTCCAGTCAGATCCACTGTGTCTTAAAATCAGGCGCTCGTGATTCATAATTCCCGACCCTGGGAAAAGATCGTAATTGAGCGATGAAAGGCCGTATTTCTCACGGAAATAGATCCGGAAACTTTTCAGGGCATACCTGCGGGAATTATTGCCGTGCAGTCGTAGACCGATGTTGGTTGAGAATTGAAGTGCTCCATCAGGATCGTAATACGCCAGATGTGCCAGCCGTTCCCATGAAGGACCGGTTTGGGTATATTGAGAATAGATTCCTGAACTCCCGAATAGATAGTGCTCCGGAAGTGTAAGCGACATGACCGGCAACTCATAGCGATCATCGACCTCGCTGTCCACGATGTAAAATCCGCCGACGATGGGCGAAGCGATTGCTCCGTCCTTAAATGCCCTGACCCGAATTGAAGTTCCTTTATAAACGGTTGACAGCGGCGGATACCAACGATACCAGTCGGGCACGGTTGGAGGTGTGGTAGGAATGGCCGAAATCTGATCGGGTTCGTTTTGCCGGTCGTAAATATAGAGCGGATCGGTATAAAGCGGCGAATCCTGCGTTGGCTTACTGCCGTCCAGCGTGTAGTGTAAAGCTGTACCTGCCTCATCGTGCGCTATAAATAAATCAAAATCCTGGTTGTACTGCGCCGGCGGAGTAAACAACATTGGGGGTGATAAATATTGCGGGAAAGCCATCGCGTTATCATTGGACTCAGCCGGTGTCGGTGCATTAAAAAAGCGATACGTGCCGGATCCGTCGGGCTGAAGTCCGAATGAATAACCGCCTCCCAACTGAACGGCAGGGAAATAATCTTCGGTCTGACCACCAGGGTTGGTGAGAATTACTGGCTCTCCATTTACATCGAGTTTAAAATTGGTATGAAGTTCATCGGATATAACTCCATCCTTTCCGGAAGCCCAGATCAACAACTTTTCACCACCCGAAATCTGACTTTCAGGAAACAACCATTTGTAGGGATTATCCGGATCATCAGAAATAAAATATCCGGTGAGGTCGATGGTTGCGCCGGAAGAATTGTAGAGCTCGATCCAGTCTTCGGGGTCGCTGTCGTCATCAGATATTTCTCCCGCGTTGGCCGCACATACTTCGTTGATGCGAATCTGAGCACAGAGCAAATCAGCCATCACCAAAAGCAAACTGATGAGTGTGAAGTGAAGCAGAAAAGTCAATCTGACTGACATATTTGGTTGGTCGGTTACTTATGTCGCTAATGACGTGAAAATAACAATTTTAGTTGGTTCCTATTTAGCGATGCTTTTGAAGTTCAATATAATTCTGGTCTGCACATAAAATGATAGTTTTGGAGTCTCAGTGAAAAAAGAAATATGACACCCGGACAATTCCCACACTTATCAGCACTTTCCGTTCATTACATTGGCAATCAGCACCTGGAAGAAAAAATGCTACTTTCTGAATCACCGTTGCAGATTGACGACCACCTACGCGAAATACTGACGGCATGGCTGAGCATTCCGCTGAAATCGGAGGAGTATTATCAGCTCGACCACGAAAGCAATCTCGATCTGAACGAAGTTTATTCTTTTGCCCGGCAGATTTTTGAAAATCCGGAATCGCTCCACGAGCAATCGATCAACCTGGCAAAGCACCTGTATTCCTGCAGTGTACACCCCAACATTAAAGGCGGTGAATTCTATACGGTATATTTCAAGGATTGCGTAGTAGAAGGCTTTACCGTTGATGCCATCGGTTTGTTTAAATCAGAAAACAAGGACACTTTTCTGAAAGTGGAGCAAAACCAATCGAATTTCCAGCTCGAAAGTCAACTGGGTATCAATATCAAAAAACTCGATAAAGGATGCATCATCTTCAACATTGAAGAGGACGACGGCTATGTGGTTTCTGTGGTAGACAACACCAACAAAGGCGAAGAAGCGCGATACTGGAAAGCAGATTTTCTGGGCCTGAAAGCCCGCAGCGATGAATACCACCACACGAGCAATGTGCTCTCGATGTGCCAGGATTTCATCAAAAAAGAACTTCCGCAGAATTTTGAAGTATCCAAAGCAGACCAGGCAGATTTGCTGAACCGATCCGCAAAATTCTTTAAGGAGCAGGAAAAATTTACGATGAGTGAATTCACGAACAGCGTTATTGGAACGCCGGATGTTATTGATGATTTTTCGCGCTACAAAGAGGAGTACGAAAAAGAACGCGGCGTGGCGGTAGACGACGGTTTTGATATTTCGACATCCGCCGTAAAAGACAAATCACGTGGATTCAAAAGCGTGCTGAAACTCGATAAGAATTTTCACATCTACATCCACGGAAACCGCGAAATGATTGAACGTGGAGAAGATCAGTTCGGACGTAAATTCTACAAAATCTATTTCGAAGAGGAGCGTTAAAAGCCCTACTTCACCAGCCGCTGGTGCAAAAATTGAATCGCTTTTTTGTTGGCGTTGTCCGCTGCATTGTCGTCATAAATAGAGTTGCTTGGATTGGCGAACGCGTGATCGGCGTCGTACCAAACGCTCTCGTACTTTTTGCCCGCCTCGTCCATTGCGCGCTCATATTTCCCCACAGCTTCGCGATTGATCCAGCCATCATTCTCGGCAAAAATTCCGAGTACAGGAGCTTCGAGTTGCGCTAATTTCTCAGGGGATTGTTCGGGCATTCCGTAATACACCACACAGGCTACAGCCTGATCACCCGCCATGATGGCCGCCTGCATGCTCCAGCCACCGCCGAAACACCAGCCCAAAGTGGCAATTTCAGCATCTTCACCGGCAAAGTTTATGGCTCCCCGGATAATATTCCGGATGCGCGATTCTTCTGCAGATTCCATCAATGCTGCTGCGCTCTCACGCGTGGTGGTTTCTTTTCCGTCGTAAAGATCAATCGCCAGCACATTAACGCCCGGCAATTCAGAAGCTAGTCGATCTGCTTCCGAACGAATGTGCAGATTCAGCCCCCACCATTCATGAAAAATAAAAAGGTAATCCTTTCCCGGATTTTCTGTACTCACAGCATAGGCCCTTCCTGCTTCTCCACCTCCGGGAGTTTCAAATTCAACCCATTCTCCGCGCAGATCCTGATCGATGATGTTGGTCGGTTCCTGATGACTTGCGCTGAAACCTGAAGTTTTTCCGAGTGAAGCGAATTCTGCCGTGGCGGAACAGCAGCTTTTCTGTGCCTGAACAGAAACCGCAAAGAATATCAGCAGAATAGAAAGTATAGTTTTCATATGGTTCATGTTTTTTTCGGTTGAACGACATCCAAGATACCACTTTTTGCGGATGATCGACAAGTTTTGGAAACTTCATCAGCAGCCGAACCTTTTGCCCGACCGGTGGTTTTATAAATGGAATCGGATAAAATTTGAAAATTTATGGCGCAGTTATTTTTAGATGGCAAGACGGTGAACACGGTGGGAGAACTGCCCGAAAATGGCGAAACCGCTCCTGATTTTCACATGACAAAGTCTGATCTCTCGGATGCCACCCTTAAGGACTTTCGCGGGAAAAGAGTGTTGATGAACATTTTTCCAAGTATCGATACCGGAACCTGCGCGAAATCAGTGCGGAAGTTTAATGAGAAAGCATCGAAGCTGAAGAATACCTCCGTGTTGTGTATTTCCCGCGATTTGCCGTTTGCTCAGCAGCGCTTTTTCAGAACCGAAAACATTGATAACGTCGATGCACTTTCGGATTTCGGAAACGGTGACTTCGGCCGGAAATATGGACTTACGATGGCCGATGGACCATGGAAAAACCTGCATTCGCGCGCGGTCATTGTGCTGGACGAGGAAGGAAAAATTCTGTACACTGAACAGGTTCAGGAAATCAACGATGAACCCGACTATGACAAAGCGCTCGGGGTTCTATCGTGATCGGGCTAATTCAGAATTATATTTGACGTAAACACTTCATGATCTGAAATAACCCGCAGAACATAAGTGCCGGCACCAAATCCGGATAAATCGAGATTCATGACGGAGCCATTTGACGAAGGTGAAATGGAACTTCTTTTTCCGGTGACATCCACGAGCTCAACCACCGTATCACTACCAAATGGTTTGGTCGATTCAATTGAAATCATTCCGCGGGAAGGATTGGGATATACCTGCATCGATACATGAGTGTTTTCAGAAAATCCAGTTGGCGAAAAGGCCGGTTGAACCCCGAGAAAGAAACGCCAGATTTCGGTGGTATAGAAAATATCATTGAGCGGAGTCAACCATACATGATCGGCATTATTTACCCGGTAATGAGCCACTTCGGAGTTATCTGCACAGTTTTCAGTACTGGAATATTCTATCGTGAAACCGTCTGAAGCAATGTCATCGAGCATTCCCGAAACCGCATCTCCCGAACAACCATTGGAATTCTGCCAGAAACTGATCCATTCCGGAACGTTCATACCGAAAGTATTCACATCATAACCTACAGTATTGTCGGCCGTTCCATGAAAATGTGCTATTCTCAACGCACTCGTCGGATCGCAAACAAAACCCTCACCCAAGGTTCCGGCTACAGAAGCAACCGCTTCAAAAACTTCGGAGTGCTCGCAGGCAAGACGGTTGGTAAAAAAGCCGCCCATGCTGAAACCTGTGGCATAAATCCGGTTCATGTCAATATTATAGTTAGACGCAAGTGTATCCAGAACTGACATTATGAATCCAACATCATCAACGTCCTGGTTGAGATAAAAACCAGCCAGGCCAGCACCTGAATTCCAGGCCGTAGTTCCAAAAATGGGATCTAAAATTGCCTGCGGAAAAATGGTGATAAAATTGGCCGTATCGGCTACGGAGTTCATGCCGATGTTGTAAAAATTCTGCATGTTATCGCCCAAACCATGAAAACAAAAAACTACCGGCACACTTTCAGAACCATCATACACGGGGGGAACGTATTGAATATACGCCCGCTCAAGCCCACCATACATCCAGGATTGCTGAGATTGTTGAGCAGATATTTGCGTAGCCGCCAATGCCAATAATGTTAGAATTCTCAATTTCATGATTTGGTTTTTAATTTGGTGCCCGTAAATCTACACAATTCAGTCAATGAATTGGCGTGTTCCACGAAAGCGATTTCTACAACTTATCCGTTCACCACAGTGGCCACAGAGAAATACACCAATTAACTGATAAAGTCGTTGACTTAATGTATTTTTGCGATGTATCGGGTCAACCCACCGATAAACTTATACTCGACGCATGCGACAATTGTCGTTTCTTTTTACACTCTTATTAACCGCCGTACTTCTCTGCGGATCCGACAGCTTTGCTCAAAAACTGAAGGTTCATCCTCAGGCCGGAATTCATGCGAGTTCGGTAAACAGCAATGGCGACAGCCTGGTGACCAACAAGTCGATGCAGGGAGGATACAACGTCGGACTCGATCTTCGATTGGGGGGATATAACAGTTGGATCTTCCTTCAACCCGGTGCACATTTTTATCAAGCACGGATGAATATTTATTCTCTGCAGGAGTTTACAGATGTAGAAAATTACAAGAAAACCGAAATGCAGGTCAGCCAAATTAAACTCCCGCTCAACCTGGGGTTCTACGTCACAGGAACAGATGGTTTGCTGAAAATACGCGCCAGTGCAGGCATCACTCCTTCTATGATTGTGGATCAAACCGAAACCGATTTAAAAAGCAGTCAAACAAATTTTCAGACTTTCGGGGTTGGAATAAACGCCGGAATCGGTATTGATCTTGTTATTCTCACGCTGGATCTTCGCTACGAACACGGATCTACGAAAATTTATAAAAGCGCCGATGCCAATATGAATTTCCTGTCGCTCACTGCCGGTTTCATTATCCCTCCTTCTTTGTAACATTCAAAAGTTCCCATTTTTTTAGTAGAAACGTTCTGCCGGCGTATCTTTGCATGCTATTCAACAGTAAAACCCACTTTACAACATGCGACCGCTTTTATCTACCCGATCTTTCCCGCTGCTTTTTGACATCACTTTTGCCGCTTTGCGCATCGGTTTCGGAATACTGATGCTGACACACGGATGGCCAAAATTCGAACAACTCATCAGCGGTGATCCCATAAAATTTTCCGATCCGATTGGTATTGGTAAAACGCCATCCTTAATGCTGGCCGTTTTCGCTGAATTCTTTTGTGCCGCACTCGTAGTGATGGGTTTACTGACCAGACTTGCCGTCATCCCACTTATTGTGACTATGGTCGTGGCCGTGTTTATTGTTCACGGAAGTCATCCCATCGGGAAACAGGAAATGGGCCTGTTGTACCTGCTGGCATATTCGCTCATTTTTGCACACGGCAGCGGACGGTATTCCGTTGACCGGCTGTTGGGCAAGTAAATGATAAACTTCATTTTATTTCCACATTTCCACAACTTCTGTTAATATTGTTGGAAACTAACTACTATGGATTCCAAAGTCTTCTGGGGATTGGTGATTATTCTCATCGGTGTCTCCATCATTATCAACCATGTGTTCAAGGTTGATTTTCCGCTCTTTAAGGTGATCATTGCACTGATCATCATTTATTTCGGATTTTCAATCTTATTCGGAAGTTTCAAATTCAACAAAACTTCGTCCGGGGATTTTTCTCATTATTTCACGAGTAAAACATATGAGCCCACTAAAATTGATGGCAACATTGAATTCAACTGTGTATTTGGCAGCTCGAAGATTGATTTGCGCCGTACTTTGATGGTCGGTCAAAACATCAAAATCGAAATCAACTCCGTTTTCAGTTCGGTGCAGGTTAATCTTCCGCCCAACCACAATATCGAAGTAAAAGCCAGCAGTGCGTTCGGCTCGGTTCGCAGTCCCGGAAACCGGCAGGACGGAATCGGCGATCAGCGCTATACAGTTCGGGAAGGAATGCCGGGGGAAAAGTTGCTTATTGAAGCAAACGCGGTTTTTGGCAGCGTGAATCTGGATTAATAAATTATCCTAAGAATGTAATCCCTTGATTTCTGAGGAAATAAATTCTGCGAGTTCGCGGATATAATTTTCAGAAAAATCGAACCGTATTCCGGCGGCTTCATAGATTTCGGGGATGGACCGCGTGTTCCCGAGTTTCAGTGCTGCAATATATTGCTCCAACGCCTGCTGAGGATTCCGGGTAAAATTGCGATAAATAGCGATGGCTCCCAATTGCGAAATGCCGTATTCGATGTAGTAAAATGGCACTTCGAACAAATGCAATTGCTTCTGCCAAAAGTTATCGCGGTACAATTCAATTCCCTCCCAGTTGAGATCGTTGTGGAATCGTGAATAAATTTGCTTCCACTGCTCCGAACGCTCGTCTTTCGTGTGGGTCGGATTTTCGTACATCCAGTGCTGAAAACAATCAATGGTTGCAATCCAGGTCAGCGAAGTCACCGCCCTTTCCAATTGTTCAAGACGGGCTCTCTTAAAATCGTCCGGGTTTTCGTAAAAAACATTCCAGTGCTGCATGGAAATCAGTTCCATACTCATCGAAGCCAGTTCTGCCACTTCAGAAGGACAATTTTTAAAAACCGTAAGATCCAGTTCCTGCGTCAACACCGAATGCACCGCATGCCCCGCCTCGTGGACGAAAGTCATCAGGTCGTTCTGGGTTCCGGCGGCATTCATGAATATAAACGGAAAGCCGGATTCGTAGAGCGGATAGTTGTATCCTCCCGGAGCTTTTCCATTGCGCGAATCCAGGTCAAGATGCCCCATCTTGTTCATCGTGCGGATACAATCGCCGAAGAAAGGATGTACCCGGTGCATCACTTCAATACCCTTTTCGATGAGATCATCGCTGTCGGTGAATGGCCTCAATGGGGTTTCACCGCGGAAATCTACCGTCAGATCATACGGGCGAAGTGTGTCGAGTTGTAATGCTTTTCTTCTGGCCCCATTGATTTGCTCAACCAACGGCACAATCACTTTTTCGATGCTGTTGTGAAACTGAAAACAATCTGCAGGAGTGTAGTCCAACCTCTTCAGCTCCGAAAATTTAAAATCGCGGTAATTTTCAAAACCCGCGTTACCGGCTATTTTCTGACGGATTGCTACCAGATCATCCATCAGTTGATCCAGCGTTAGTTTGTCCTCCAGTCTGCGCTCAGCAATTTTCTGATACACTTCCTGCCGTTGTGTTTGGTCGGTAGATTCGAGTAAAACACCGGCCTGCGGGAGCGTGTATTCCTTTGTCTCGTACTCAATTGACATCTTTCCGGCAATCGCTCCATACTCCTGAGCGCGCGTGGCCATTTCAGATTCGAGGGCAATGTTTTCTTCGCGGAAAATATCAATTGCGATTTTGGTATTGCGCAACAGAATATCGTATGCCCGATCTCTTTTCAACGATTCGGATGCCGGAGCAGCTACTAGTTTGCGGTTATACCGATCGAAATACGGAGCCGATACCGGATGAATTTCATTGATAAAGAAATGATAGGACTTTCGTCGCTCGTCGTTACCTGTATCGGTCGACATGCGGATGTAGCGCCAGGCCATATCTTCCCAGAAAAATGCTTCGAGCTCGCTCAGATCGCCCAGCCAGTTTTTGACCGATACTTCGTCTGTCAGTTCGCGTTCGTCGAGATCGTGGAAAAATGGTTCCAGATCATTCCAGGTGGAAAACGAAAACGTTTCCGGTAGAAATCGTCGGGATATTTTTGCGGGTGCGTTCAACCTTTGCTTCCGGTACTCTTTGGTTTCGGTGCTTTTTTGGCAATTGGCTTACCGGTTGATGCCGGTTTGGCTGCCGCCGGTTTTTTGGTTTTGCTGGCCGAAGTATCCTTCGTTTTAGCTTTTGACTCTTTCTTCTCCTTCGGATCTTCTGCCGCCTCTTCTTCTTTATCGATCAGATTTTTTTCATTGAGCAGATTGTACCACCTGAAGAGTTTACGCAGATCAGAGGCGTAGACACGCTCCTCGTCATATTCAGGAACTACCTTCCGCAGTTCTTCTGACATCCACTGTTCATCTTCGAGTTTGTCCGGTGAATTTTTAGTTTCAAAATGGTCGAATAATTTCACCAGTACTTCCTTCAGCGGCAAATCGTCTTCATAAGTAAAAATACTGATGTCGGACAGCGCGCTTACTTTATCGGCAGTGCGAACCGGAATTCTTTTCTGGTCGGCCAGCGATTCTGCAATTAGTCCGTTTCTGGAACGGCCCACTACTTTATACAATCCGGGTTTCCCGGAGATACTGATGATAATCGATAAATCCATATGTTTTTTTAAAGATGTACAAAGGTATAATTCTCAATGTAAGGCAAGCAGTGCTTCTATTGTAAAATTAACCTGACGGTTTGCGTATTTTTATTATTACTGATATTCAACAGATAAATTCCTGCAGGCCACCCTGCGGTGCGAACAGGAATAACACTGTTGTCCATTTTAGGTTCTTGTACAGAATAAATCAACCGGCCATCCACCGAGCAGATCGACAGCGAGTGGACGGTTTCAGCTCCGCGGACAAAAACCTCATCCTGCGCCGGAACGGGAAAAACCTGCCAACCTTCTTCTGCAGCCATTAATTCGTGCTGAGCGGTCACCACCACATCAATTTCATTGGATACAGATGAACACCCCGCTTCATTACTCACAGCCAGTGAAAATGTGCCATTTGTTTCCGCAATATGAAAATACCCATCAGCGCCCTCAACAGCAGCGCCATTCAGCAGCCATTGATAGGTCCAGGATTCGTTATAGACGCTCATCAACGTATCAAAAACCTGTTCGATTTCTACAACCGGCAATTCGTGAACCTGAACAATCAGTGTATCAGATCTTCCCCAACACCCGGATTCATTCAAAACGGTAACGTTGATCGTGTCGGAATCCTGCACCACAATGGATGGATCCGTATCTCCCGACGACCATTGATAACTGCTGTAAACATCGGTGAGGCCGATGATTTCTGATGCTCCTTCACACAAATCCACCAACAACGGCTGATTGAATTGGGGTTGAAAGTACAGCGATTCCAAAGCCGCTGCGACATCCAGCTTGCCGGTTCCGTATGCACTGTTGGCGGTATCTCCTGTGAAAACATCCTGGTAAGTATTGTTGATAATTGCGGCACGAATGGTTTCGTAACCGGCCTGAGGGCATTGTTCGAATAACAAGGCAACCGCTCCTGAAACTACCGGTGATGCCATACTTGTTCCACCATTGCGATAATGCATTCCGCCCGGTGCCACTTTAAAGGGTTCGTTGACAATCATTGCAGCAAGTACGCTGAATTTACCGGAGCTGAGTGTCAGATCACCGGTGGCAGAAAGTTCGGGTTTGAGCCGGTTGTCGCGGGTCGGTCCATGACTCGAGTTGATGGATAGCTCACCGGGTGGTGGTGAAAATGTCTGAAGATTTCCGTTGATATCGATATACTGATCTCGGTTGTTGTAATTGCCCACCGAAATTACTTTTGGTGACGCAGCCCACGATCCCACCATATGTTTCTTTTTATCGGGGAAACGGTAGTTGACCATTTCCGGCAGCTCTTCGGGCGATGGAAGTCCGGCAGAAACCATATTCGACATCCCCAGGTTGGCCGACGACCATAGGTCAAACCTTCCTGCTCCGGTTGTCATAAAACGGAATCCGTACTGCGATGAATCGGGCGTGGCCACATGAAACTGAAACAGGTATTGTCCGCCACGTAGTACCGCAAAATAATCCACAACAGCCAGGGTATTTCCATCGACATTCAGCGAATCAGAAACCATCTGATTCAATACTTCATCTACCTGCCGGAAGGGTGTAGCTCCGCGGAATTGAAGCGTTGGAGAAACCCGATCGGCGCCCATTGCAAACTGCACATTGTTGAAATCGGCAGTATCGGCCCACAATTCAAAATACACCGTTCCGTATCCCAATCCGCTGTTGGCGTTGTACAAAAACCACGTAAAAGTCGTGTCGGTGGTGACATCGTATCCAAGATGATAGGCTGGCCAATTGCCCGAATTTCCGACCGCGCAAACGACGGCTCTTCCGGGTTCAGCGCTCACCAGGCTATCGATGATCAATGCCGCAGCATCCAATCCATCCCGCGAACCACCGTACGTTCCGAGGCTGAGATTCACCACAGCAGGTTTCCCCAGTTCGTCGGCTTTTTCGAAAACATACTGTACGGCATCGGCAACGGTAAGAGTCCAGTTAGCTGAACCAAAAGCAGAAGAAACCACAATCAAATCAGCTTCCGGTGCAACACCTTTGAAATCGCCGGTGGCCAATCCGTTTCCGGCGGCTGTACCGGTAACCGTAGACCCATGACCGAAATACGCTGCCTGGTCCTGATGTCCGGTGATTTCATTGTCAATATCTTCTGAAGTCCACTCTGCACCATAATCGTAAGGTTCGGGTGGTGTTCCGTTTTGAGTCTGATCCCAAAGAAATTTTACCCGCGTACTTCCGTCGGCATTTTGAAAATCGGGATGCGCCAGTTCGATTCCGGTATCCACCAATCCGATTACAACGTCTTTACCTGTCAACCCGCTGCCAGGCCCTGCAATTCCGGCATGAACCGTCTGAACGCGATTGTTGACCAGCATTGAATCATTGAGCGGAACTCCACGTGAACGACTGAACTCCAGGTAATCCAATGACTCAGAATTTGCAAATGAGGCAACCGCTCCGGCCGGAATTCTGAAAGTTATGAGATCACCGGTTTGATGCAGCACTTTCCCACCGAGCCGCCTCACCTCTTCTGCTAAAACCGGTACATCACCGAATGCCGCCAGGTGGATCATTTTCTCTGGCGGAGTGGAATTGAGCTCGGCTTTCAGGTCAAATCCGATGTGCTGTTTTTGAGCAATCGAAACGGCAAAAAAACCAGCCGTAAAAAAGAGCATCAAACATCCACGGAGGCTAAAAATCTGCGTAATGCGGTACATCGGGGAAAAATGCATAGTCGTGTTTTTCGAAATCTACTCTGGCGCAATATAAATCAACTCCGTTGCTGATGATTAACCACGGAACCCGCAGTGCGATGTTATAGCGTGCTACCTGGTCGAAAGTCTGTTGCGTTAAATTTACACTTTTCGCCTTGCATTCAATCAATACAAGCGGTTGGCCCGATGTATCGTGAACAAGGATATCGCATCTTTTGGAAAGCCCATTCACCGTCAATCCTTTCTCAATGCTGATTAAACCAGCTGGCACTCCCCGGTCTGCTATCAAAAATGCAATCAGTTCCTGGCGTACAATTTCCTCTGGCGTAAGCAAAATCCGTTTGCGCCTGATCGGGTCGAAAACGTAGATATTTTCTTTGGTGCTGCTCATTGCTTCGGCCCAACTTAAGGCTTTGATTATCTTTACGCGCTCAAAGGTACATTTATCCAAACAGACCCCGCATGCACAGTAAAGATGATATCGTTCAGGATTGGTTGCCCCGATATACCGGCACAGCAGTAGATGACTTTCAGGACTATATTCTGCTCACCAATTTTGAAAATTACGTCGATATTTTCTGCCAGCTCACCGGAGCAGAAAAACGTGGAATCGGAAAAGCCATGTCGAACGCGACGGCAAAAAACATTACCATCATCAACTTCGGAATGGGCAGCGCAAATGCCGCAACGATCATGGATTTACTTAGTGCAGTGAAACCCAAGGCCGTATTATTTCTTGGAAAATGTGGCGGATTGAAAATGAAAAACAACGTTGGCGATTTCATTCTTCCGATTGCAGCGATTCGCGGCGAAGGAACATCGAATGATTATTTTCCGCCTGAAGTTCCGGCCCTGCCTTCGTTTACACTTCAACGCGCTGTATCTTCCACCATTCGTGATTTTGAAAATGACTACTGGACCGGAACCGTTTACACCACCAACCGACGCGTTTGGGAACACGACAGCGATTTTAAGGCCTACCTCAAAAAATTGCGGTGCATGGCCATTGATATGGAAACCGCAACGATTTTCACAACTGGCTTTGCCAACAAAATTCCGGCCGGTGCGTTGTTGCTGGTAACCGATCAGCCGATGATTCCCGACGGTGTGAAGACATCAAAATCCGATCAGGTGGTGACCGCCAATTACGTGGAGGTTCACATCAAAATTGGCATAGAATCGCTGAATGAAATTGCCAACGAAGGTCGTTCGGTCCGGCATCTTAAATTTGAATAGCCGGCATGAAAACACCTGCATCCATCAGTGGTACAGAAAAAATTCTGAAAGAACTTAAAAGCGGCAAATTCCATCCGGTTTATTTGCTGATGGGCGAAGAGCCCTATTTTATAGATCAGATCAGCGATTACATTGAAAAACATGCGTTGCAACCGCACGAACGGGAGTTTAACCAAACGGTAGTTTATGGTCTCGATACCGACCCAATGGATCTTGTATCGGTGGTGAAGCGGTATCCGATGATGGCCGAGCGGCAGGTGGTGGTTCTGAAGGAAGCCCAGCGTATGAAAAACCTCGACAAGCTACTCGAGGTGGTAGAGCATCCGATACCGACCACAACACTCGTCATTGCGCACAAGGAAAAATCGCTGGACAAGCGGACCGTATTTTGGAAGGCGCTGGCCAAACACGCCGTTGTGTTGAAAAGTGATCGTTTGAGGGATTATGAAATTACGGCCTGGATTAAGCAACACGTAGAATTGCGCGGCATGAAAATCAATGCTGTTGCAGTTCAACTCCTTGCAGATCATATTGGCAATGATCTGGAAAGGATTGTAAACGAACTCGAAAAATTGGCCGTTGCACTTCCGGGCTCTACAGAGATTACGCCGGCAATCATCGAGAAGCACGTCGGCATCAGCAAAGATTTCAATGCTTTTGAGCTTCAGAAGGCCATTGGAGAAAAGAATACCGAAAAGGCCTTTAAAATTGTGAAGCACATGGGCGGGAATCCGAAGGAGCATCCTATCATTGGTACCACGGCCATTCTTTTTGGTTTTTTCGTGAAACTATACCAGTATCATCACCTCGAAAACAAAAGCAAGGCACCATCTGTTCTTCGGGTTCCACCTTATTTTATTGGTGATTATGAAAAGGCGGCCAGAAATTATCCCGTTCAGAAGTTAGAACGGATTTTCGGATATCTGAATGAAACCGATTTGAAAGCAAAAGGGGTTAATGCAGTTTCAGCCGATCAGTTGGGTCTGCTTCAGGAACTTGTATTTAAAATACTGAATTGAACCGATCATTTTCATTTTATCCTGTTGTAATGCCGATCGTCCTGAAATTCCAACCGTTTCTAATTTCAGGTTCATCATCATCCCCGGGAAGCGACACATTTGATTAATTTAGCGAACTATTTTTTTTATAACCAAATGACAATTTTGAAGAACCATCTGCTACTAACACTACTGTTTTTGCTGGTCTCTGCTGCAGGCTTTGCTCAGAACCATGCAACCATCCGGGGATTTGTGTACGACCGGGAAGATGGTGAACCGGTTATTTTTACAAACGTGTATCTTGAAGGAACGACCTACGGAGCCGCAACAGATGTAAACGGATATTACTCTATATCCCAGATTCCACCGGGCTCGTACACCTTAATGGTTACCACTATTGGCTACGATACAACGCGTGTGGATGTATCTGTAAAACGTGGTGATGTTCTCAATGAGCGATTGCTGATAGCGGAATCAAGTGTGCAAATGACCGAATTTGAGGTTTCTGCCGAACGACAAGAGGCTCAGACCCAGGTTCAGATGTCAGTTCAAAAAATTACACCCCGGGAAATGGAACGACTGCCATCCATCGGTGGAGAACCAGACCTTGCTCAATATTTACAAGTATTGCCCGGGGTAATTTTCACAGGTGACCAGGGAGGTCAATTGTACATTCGCGGTGGTTCACCGATTCAAAACGTAGTATTGTTAGACGGAGCAACCATCTTTCAGCCATTCCACAGTATTGGTCTTTTTTCGGTTTTTGAAACTGACCTGATCAGAAATGCCGACATCTATACCGGTGGTTTCGGTGCTCGTTACGGAGGTCGTGTGAGTTCTGTGATGGATATCACCACACGCGACGGAAACAAACGACGGGTCAGCGGATTGATTGGTGCCACCACATTCGGTGCCAAAGCCCTGGTTGAAGGACCGATTAAAAAACAAACCGACGACAGCTACGGTTCTTCCAGTTTCGTTTTCTCAGCGAAACATTCTTACCTTGATCAAAGCTCAAAATTCATCTATGATTACATCGATGAAGATGGTCTTCCCTTCAACTATACCGACCTCTATGGAAAAGTTTCCCTCAACACAGGTAACGGAAGTAAAGTCAATTTCTTTGGATTTTCATTTAACGACAACGTGAGCTATCAGGCACTTTCGAACCTCAACTGGAGGGCTTTGGGTGGAGGAACAAATTTCATTCTGATACCCGGAGGAAGTTCCACCATAATGGAAGGGAATTTCTCGATTTCGGATTATAAAATTGAACTCAGCGAAAGTGATTTACCTCCCCGCACAAGCGGAATCAACAATTTCGACCTTGGGCTTCGTTTTAAATATTTCCTGGGTGAAGATGAATTTAAATACGGCATCAATGTTTCCGGTTTCAGTTCTGATTTTACTTTCTTTAATCAGTACAATCTTCAAATCGTGCAGGAGTCGACCAGTACCGAAATCGCCGGATTCCTATCCTATACCGCCCGGCTTGGAAATCTGATCCTGGAACCCAGTTTCCGGTTGCACTACTACAGTTCCCTTTCTGTAGCTTCTCCCGAACCTCGACTCGGGGTTAAATACAACGTAACTGAATTTTTCCGATTGAAAGGTGCCGGAGGATTGTACAGTCAGAACCTGATTGCAGCCAATTCAGACCGCGATGTAGTAAACCTGTTCTATGGATATCTGGCCAGTCCGGAAAATCTTCCCTCAACTTTTATTCAGGAAGACGGAACTGTTAAAGACATTAATAATCCAATCCAGCGAGCAGCACATGCAATTTTGGGATTTGAATGGGACGTCACCCGTCGTATTAATTTAAACGTTGAGGGTTATTACAAGCACTTTCCGCAAATTACAAACCTCAACCGCAACAAAATCTACGAAGACAATTCGGACGTTAACACTCAACACATTCCGGACAACCTGAAGAAAGATTTCGTGGTGGAAACCGGTAAAGCTTACGGACTTGATTTTGTTTTGAAATACGAAGAGAAAAATTATTATTTCTGGGCCGTTTATTCGCTTGCCTATACTGATCGTTGGGATGGGTTTCAAACTTATAATCCTGTATTCGACCGCCGGCACAACGTCAACCTCGTGGCTTCCTACTCATGGGGTAAAGACAACCGTTGGGCTGCAGATCTCCGCTGGAATTTTGGTTCCGGATTTCCGTTTACACAAACGGCAGGATATTATGGCCCTGAACCGGATTTCTCGGGTGGTATCGACGCTGATATTTCCGAAACCAATGCCAACGATGTTTCAATCATTTTCGGTGAGCTCAACAAAGGTCGACTCCCGGATTATCATCGTCTGGATTTCAGTCTTTCCCGAAACTTTAAACTCAGCGACCGTTCGAACATTGAGGTCAATTTAAGCGTAACGAATCTCTACGACCGCGAAAATGTTTTCTACGTCGACCGCGTGCAATACGAAACGGTTTATCAGCTTCCGTTGATGCCGAGTTTGGGTGTCAACTGGCGATTTTAACAGATTGGCAGCTATTTATTCCTGAATCACAACCCTTTCCGAATTCTCCTGCGGGGTGCCGATGGGCACACTATTTTATTAACTTTGTATCCCGTAGTTACCATCTGATTGTAAACTCATGTTTTCACAACCAAAGTACATCTTCGTAACGGGCGGGGTTACCTCTTCTCTTGGCAAAGGCATCATTTCAGCATCCCTTGCAAAACTATTGCAGGCCAGGGGCTTTCGGGTGACGATTCAAAAACTGGATCCGTATATCAACATCGATCCGGGCACACTCAATCCGTACGAACACGGAGAGTGTTTTGTAACGGATGACGGTGCCGAAACAGATCTCGATCTCGGTCACTATGAACGGTTCCTGAATATTTCCACTTCCCAGGCAAACAATGTCACCACCGGAAGGATTTATCAATCGGTCATCAACAAAGAACGACGCGGAGATTATCTTGGAAAAACCGTACAGGTGATTCCGCACATTACCGACGAAATAAAAGAACGTATTCAGATTCTCGGCAAAACCGGTGATTACGATTTTATCATCACCGAAATCGGTGGTACCGTGGGCGATATTGAATCGCTGCCGTATGTAGAAACCGTGCGTCAATTGAAATGGGAACTCGGCAAGAATTGCCTGGTGATTCACCTCACCTTGCTCCCCTATCTTGCTGCTGCCGGCGAACTGAAAACCAAACCCACCCAGCACTCGGTCAAAATGCTGCTCGAACTG
>CALDPJ010000244.1 GCA_937911795.1 uncultured Flavobacteriales bacterium
CCTGAAGCCTTGTCATACGCTTCAAGAATATTTCCGAGGCTGATGGATTTTGATCCGTGCGTAGCGCGAATCCAGTTTGCATTCGGCAGGTTCACACCGATGGGTGTTGAAGGAGATGCGTCGCCCGCCTCACCAACAACGTTCACTACATTATAAGTAATTCCAACCACTTCCTCTTTCTTGTGGTTATCCATAATCGGCGAACTGCTTTCGAACCACTGTGCGTATTCCATGAGCACCTGCATTCTTTGCGAAGCTTCAAAGTCTTTAATCTGTACAATGTTCTCGTAAGAACCGGTATATCCCATCGGATCGTTGTACACTTCCACGAATCCGTTGATGTAATCGATGTCGCCGTCGGTAGCATTCACCCAGGCAATGTTATAAATGTCCCAGGTTTCCAAATCACCGGTTTCATAATATTTAATCAACTGGCGCAGTGCAGAAGCCTGTTTGTCATTCTCGGCCACCGCTTCTGCCTTCTTCAGCCAACCAACAACTTCGGTAAGCGCTTCGGAATATAAACCTCCAATGCGATAGACTTGCTCTTCTATTTCGCCTGCCTCATTTTTAACAAGTTTTGAATTCAGACCAGTAGAAACAGGTCGTTTCGAACCTTTGTCGGCAACCGAAGCAAAATAAGCCTCTGCTTCAGCGGTAGTAACATCCGGTCCGTAAAAGTTCACAGCTGAACTCTCGACCAAACCTTTATCCGGACTTTGCTCCACTTTTTTCGCATCTACATTCGGATCAAAAATAGCCGCCAGCACTTCTTCAGAAAGTGTGGTATTCGTAGCAGCGGTTAGTTCATCGAAATATTCGCGACTGAAAGCCGGAAGAATTTTTGAATTTGAATAGTGATGATGAATTCCGTTGGAGAACCAAATTCGTTTGAGGTAGGTTTCAAACCGATTCCAGCCGATTGTCCCGCGATCGCCATCAAAATTTTCGTAAATGTTTTCGAGGGCTCTGCGAATGGTGAGATTGTGTCGGTAATTCTGATCGTACATCATATCTCTTCCTGCGAGGCCCGCTTGTGTGAGATAATACGCGTATTCTTTTTGTTGAACAGTTAAACTGTCCCAGTTCGGAATCCGGTAACGGATAATTTTGACGTCCGCAAACTGGTCGGTCTGCCAGACAAAACCGTCTTCATCGGGTTCCGCAACGTAGGCTTCTTCTACGTTTGGCTGCCAATCTTCGGCTTCATTGGTATTGGTTTCTGCTTTTTCTTTTGCAGGAGTGCATGCTGCCACAATAAGCAACATTAATGACACCCACAAAACATGGAATTTGCTCATGATAATGGTTTGTTTTGGTGAGAATGCCACAAAAATAACCTTTCAATCAAAACCACCACCGGATGCCGCTTTTTTTGATCATTAAAATGAAACTCCCCAGGCAATGGAAGGCAGCGGAAGCACGACATTCTGAATTTCATAATTGTAAGCCTGTGGATTGGCGTACGGAACATATATCAATACGATGCCGGCGCGAAGAAAAAAGCCGGTATCGAAATTCTGAAGTCGGTATCCGATTCTACCGGTAATCCAATGGTTGGCGCCCTGAATAGAACTCGTATAGGTGGTTCCCAGACTTAGTTCGAGGAAATGATTCTTCGGACCAAAAAGGTTGTTGTACTCAATCGGAACAAAAATCCAGGTACGGTTTTCTTTCACCGAGGAGGGATATGGTAACGCCCCTACTCCAATTCGGATGGTTCCTTTATAATATTCTGTTTGCAATAGCACCCGATCGTAGTTGAGCGAATAAACCAGCGCATTCCCTCCGATTTCAAAATTGATGACATTCTTTGCAATCGGTTGTTCCCGCAATTGCATTTCGGACAGGTGGTCGTGATTTTGAGCCGATAAAGAGCCTAAAAACCATAACAAACCCAAAGCAATGAATGTATTTCTTACAGCTATGTATCCAAAAAATGTATTCACAATTCAACTAAAAACTAGAATTTAAGCATCCCGGCAGTAAAGTTCACTTATTTCTCTAACTTTACTATCACTACTCAAATAATCCTCGTGGAGGACTAACAACCAAACATCATGGAGAACAAAAAAACAATTCAAATTTCTGCCCTGGCTACCGGAGCCCTCATGCTGGGAGCTTTTACCACCGGGAGTGCTATGGCTGGTGACGCCAAACCTTTTGAAGATCTCGGTTCAGGTGCAGAATTGCGCAGCGAACTACTTGCCAGCAACAATCCGATTCAGTTTATGAACAACCGAGAGGTTGAACTGAAATGCGGTGAAGGGTCTTGCGGTGAAAAAGCCAATGAAGCCAAATCAGACAAAAAGGCAAAAGCTGCTGCTGACGAATCCAAGGCTGCCGATAGAAAAACCGGCGAAGGTACTTGTGGTGAAAAAGCTACTCAGGAAGAACGCGACGCCGCCCGTGAAAAGGCTATGAAGCGCGATGCCGAAAAAGCAAAAACAACGCATGAAAAACGCACAGAAGAAGCTCCGGAGAAGTAATTTTTTATTTCGGACATAATTCTAAATAATTCAAAAAGGCCATGATGCATTCGTGGCTTTTTAATTCGATCAAAAATGGTTTCAGGAATCGGGCTTGGTTTCAGGCGTGAAATGGCGCAACAGATGATCGATCTGGATTCGGGTGCGCCGGATTTTATTGAATTCGCACCCGAAAACTGGATGGATTTGGGCGGATACTGGGGGAGAACTTTAAAAGCCGCCACAGAAAAATACCCGGTTTTATGCCACGGGCTTTCGCTCTCCATAGGAAGTCCGGACGAATTGGATTGGGATTTTCTGAAACGATTGAAGCAATTTCTGCATGAACACGATGTGCAGATTTACAGCGAACATCTCAGCTACAGCAAATGCGATAATGCGCATCTGTATGACCTCCTGCCGATTCCGTTTCGCGAGGACGCAGTAAAACATATCGTTCAACGATTAAAACAGGTACAGGATTTTCTGGAACGTCCGGTTGCCATTGAAAATGTTTCTTATTACACACCTGTTGGTGCCGAAATGGAGGAGTCTGAATTTATTTCCCGAATTGTGCTTGAATCAGATTGCCGGTTGTTACTGGATGTCAACAATGTATATGTGAATGCTTTCAATCATGGATATGACGCGAAAGATTTCATTTCGGAACTACCGCTTGATCGGGTGGTTTATATCCATATGGCCGGTCATGAGCAAGTCGCTCCCGATTTGATTATCGATACCCACGGCCAGGATATTATTGATCCGGTGTTTAATCTGTTTGAATGGACACTTCCGCAGCTCAATCCTGTTCCCGTTTTGCTCGAACGCGATTTCAATATTCCGGAAATTGAAATTCTGAGAAATGAAATGAACCAGTTGCGAAAAATCACCTCAAAAAGCTGGCATAATGTATAAATTGAAAGATAGCACCCATACACTTCAGTCGCGGATGGCGGGCTACTGCCGCGATGGAAAACCGGTTGACCTTCCTGTGGATTCTCAAGAACGTCTCAGCCAATACCGACGGCTGGTTTTTAACGTGGTAAAGGGAATTCTGGAACAATCTTATCCGGTAGCTACCCGGCGACTGCCATCAGAAATGTGGAATCAATTGTTACATGATTTTTTTGCAGAGCACGACTGCCGCGATCCACAGGTTTGGCGCATGCCTAAAGAACTGATTGATTTTGTAATGAATAATGGCGACCGGTATGCGGAGACACCTTACCTGGTTGACCTTCTTCGTATGGAGTGGCTGGAAATTGAGGTGCATTCGATGCCCGATAAACCCATTTCAAACCATTTACCGGTTGAGGACATTTTGAACCAAGCGATCGTTATTAATCCGCACTACCGACTGGAGCAATTTGAATATCCGGTGCACCAGATTCATCAGCTTGATCCCGCACAACATAAATCCGATTTCTTTTTGCTCGTATTTCGCGAAGAAGAAACCGGCAATGTTCAGTTCATTCAACTTCAGCCTTTCATGGCAGTGTTTCTCGACACGCTGATGCTCAATCCCACAATTTCCGCTGTTGACGCCGCGGAATCTGTCTGCCAAACAACCGGCCACGTGGCAGATCAATTGCTGTTCATGCAGATCGAGGCATTATTGAACCACCTGTATGTTAAAAAGTTCATTATGGGCAGTACAGCAGGTTAGGTTAAAATGATTAATTTCAGGCTCAACCCAAATTCGGCAACATGGAATTTCTCATACAGGGATCTCGCGGTGAAGCTGTGGTTATTCTGAAGAAAATCCTCAATGAAATTGGTCATTCACTGGAGATCAATGACTTTTTTTGTGAAAGTACCACACAAGCCGTTGCCGATTTTCAAAGAGCCGCCAGTCTCACTCCCGACGGAACGGTGGGCGATATTACGTGGGCATTTCTGATCAACGTTCAGGAAATGAAAGCCAGAAGTCGCGCGGAAGCGATCAATCAATAAACCATTAGTTTTCTGACCCCAGTTTTCTCACCACCTTGTAGTACTACAATATATATTCCCGATTCGAAATGGTGGGTGATACTACCGGATAAAGCATTTGGCTTCCACGTGCCAATGAGCTGACCATTCACTCGAAACAATTGTATTCGCTCAACGGGATAGTTCGCAGATATAAAATGAACCTGTCCCAACTGGTAATAAATATGAACATCATCGGGTGAAATTACCTCTTCCATTGCAGTAGGTCCGTCTACCAGAGAATCCGAAACAATCACAACCGGAACCGGCGACTGATTGTTATAGAGTCCTTCGAAGTAATCAATTTCTTCCGAGGACTCTGAAAACATTTCATCCATCCATCGTGGAGGCAACGGCTGAAAAAACATGGTAGCCGTGGCAGTCAATTCACCGGAATAACCCTGCAACGGCACGTGGTAATAGAGCTCATCGCCTCCTGTTCCTTGTTGTTTTCCGAAAATATTAAAATTCGGATCATCAACAGCCGCCCCACGAATTTGGGTGGTATCATAACTTTCATGAAAATTGGTAAAACCAATCGGTGGAAGGCGGTTATCCTTAACGGATGTTAAAGCACGGTTGAGCAATGTTGTAACTGTTCCCTCGGTATCGGCCATTACCATTTCGTAAATCTGAACTTCATCCGGGTGACGGATCACGTCGTAATGGGGCTCAAATTCTTCATCCCGCCCTACAATCCGTTGCATTTCATCCAACAATCCTGAAGCAAACAACGTGTCTCCGTTGCCATCTTTTACAGTAAACTGAATGAACGAAATCCGCGAAGGGTATCCTGTTGGCCCTAATTTCCGTATTCAACCTTTATAGGTTCCGGGATCTTCT
>CALDPJ010000245.1 GCA_937911795.1 uncultured Flavobacteriales bacterium
AGGATATGAAGGCCGGACAGTGTTTCCTTTTGTAGAAAGTGCGCGGCAGCGTCGGTCGTTTCAAACGCAATTACAGCGGTAGAAAGATTTTCGGTGGCTTTTTTAAATTCCGGTCCTACAACAATCCCTGTCAACGCCAGTTGCTGAATCAGATCCAGAATCTCTGCATGGGCAATGGAACTCTCCGCTCCCAATTCCAGCATATCGCCCAGAATAAAATACTTATTGGTGGATTTGATTCGTGCAAAGTCACTCAACGCTGCAGCCACACTGCTTGGATTTGCGTTGTAGGCATCGAGAATTAAAATGTTTTTCTCGGTTTCCTTTATTTGCGAACGGTTGTTGCGTGGTTCATACTCCTGCAGCGCTTCGGAAATTAAATGTTTTTCGACTCCGAAATATTTTCCTGCACTTACAGCCGCCAGAAGGTTCGGGAGATTATAACCGCCCGTCATCTGTGTTTGAATTTCACCTGAGTTGAAATCATCATGTTTCCATTCAAATGAAATTTTCAAATCGCGGCCACACAATTTTCCGGTGATGTCACCGGGTTCAGAACCGGAAGAATATCGGAAGCTTTTCATTCCTTCGCTCAGCGCAGCAATCGTGGGATCGCTGTTGTGAACGAAAACGAGGCCGTCCTTTTTTCTCAGGTGATCGAACAATTGGCTTTTAGCGCGAATAACGCCCTCGCGGTTTCCGAATCCCTGTAGGTGGGCATTGCCAATATTGGTGATGAGTCCACAGTCGGGATCAGCAATTTCACACAACTCTTTAATGTCGTCTGGTTGGTTGGCACCCATTTCAATTATGGCAATCTCAGTGCCTGATGGCATGCTGAGCAGGGTAAGCGGCACACCAATATGATTGTTCAGATTTCCAGCGGTGGCGTGTACTCTAAATTTTTTTCGAAGCACTGCAGCCATCAACTCTTTGGTGGTGGTTTTTCCATTGCTTCCGGTAAGGCCGATAATGGTTGCCGATACTTTTTTGCGATGATAGGAAGCGAGTTGCTGGAGCGTTTTTAAAACATCTTCCACCAAAACAATACGTTCATCCGGTTGATCCGTAATCTCGTCAACAATGGCCAACGATGCGCCAGATTCGAGCGCTTTGTTGCTGAATGTATTCCCGTTGAAGTTGGCTCCTTTGAGTGCAAAGAAGATACTGTTGGGAGAAATATTTCTGGTATCTGTAGAAACCCCGGACGACTTCAAAAAATACTGGTAAAGTTCTTCAATCTGCATGGCCCAAAAATAAACAACCCCGCCTCATAGAGCCGGGGTTGTCGCAAAAATATTTTTTCAGGAGGGGCTTACTGTGCTCCCAATCCTCGTGGACTTCCAACACGTGCCATCGCACATCGAAATCCTAAAGTTGCAGTCGACTGTCTTTCGTCAAGAAAGCGCCGGGTTCCCGGATGCAGGTAATACGCACGGTCTCTCCATGATCCACCTTTGTACACGCGGGCGCGATTGCTCACGAGGGTAGTAGATTGCCAGTCATACATCAGGTTTCCTTCAGGAGCTTCCACCGAGTAATAAATGCTGGATTGATGATCTCCATCCAGATGATCAATATTATCAGCGATTTTATAGTTCCTTCGGTCGATATTCTCTTCCTGAGTAACTTCTCTGTATCTCAATTGTCCTGGAGTACTCACCACCTGATCGGAAAATCCTTTCAGCAGTTTGGATGCAATTCTTAAATCTGTGGATTTAATCAAATCGACAGCATCCTGAATCCGGATGTATGCTGCGTCATCTTTTCGGGAATCAATCAATTCTTTTGCCTCGTCTGCATAACCGATAAGGCTTTGAAGCAATTGTTCTTCTTCGGGTACCAGGCGATTTCTGGTTGATTCATCGAATTTGGTCAGATACTCCTGAATTCCTTCGATGTCGTAAACCACCAGGTCGTATTTGTCTTCTATAGCCCCATCGCTATTGAGTACCTTGGTTTCGTATACGTTACCACGGAAAGGATTGAATTCATCTTTGTCTTCTGGTGATAACGGACGGTATACATCCATTACCCATTCGCTTACGTTTCCGGCCATGTTGTACAGACCATAATCATTGGGTGCATATGAAAATACCGGAGCTGTAATGTCAGCATTGTCATTCAGGCTACCGGCAACTCCCATATAATCTCCTCGGCCGCGTACAAAGTTGGCCATCATATCACCATAGTAACGGCTGTTGTTGTCGCCATTTCGAACAAAGTGTCCGTTCCATGGGTATATCTTCCGGTCCGAAATTAATTCTTCGTAAGAGTTACCAATCAGGCCGTAGGCGGCAAATTCCCACTCAGCTTCTGTTGGTAGTCTATACCTGGGCAACAGAATACCATCTTCCATTCGTACGTTTCTGGTTTCCCGGTTGGGGTTGAAATCAATTAAACCATCCACCCGTTTACCGGCTTCATATTGCCCGGCAAAATAAGCATCGGTCGAGAAGTGTGTTTCGTTGGTTTGTTGAGGAAAATGTTCGAACAGTCCCTCGCGAATCAAAATTGCCTCGTTCACCCGGTCGGTTCTCCATGCGCAAAAGTCATTTGCCTGAACCCAGTTTACGCCAACTACCGGATAATCACGATAGGCGGGGTGCCGCAAATAGTACTCAACATACGGCTCGTTGTAGGCAAGTTTGCTTCTCCATACAAGGGTGTCCGGAAGTGCCTTTTTGTATACTTCCGGATAATCCATGCCGTATACTCTTCTTAACCAGTACAGGTATTCCTGCCAGTAAAAGTTCGTAACTTCTGTTTCGTCCATATAAAAAGAGGCAACTGTGACTGTCCTTTCCAGATTATCTCTTGAATTTAAAATATCTTCTTCATAAGAACCCAAAGTTGTTCGGCCCCCTTCAATGAAAACCAGATTGGGACCTTCTGGCTGACCGCGAAAATCATTTACCTGAAAACCTTCGTCTGAATTGTACTCGAGGCCGGTGGCGGTGCTGGCGAGCGGGCGGATCGGGCGGGAGGGGTGCGGCTACGGCACCATCACGGGCAGTCATGCCTCGGGGACGGTTACCGGGCTCGGTCCCGCGAACGAGCAGATCGGCGGGCTGGTCGGCTACAACTATGCCTCTGGCGGCGCGGCAAGCATCACCGACGCCTACGCCACGGGCAGCGTGACCGGCACCCGCACCCACATC
>CALDPJ010000246.1 GCA_937911795.1 uncultured Flavobacteriales bacterium
GATCAGAAAATTGGCTTTGGTCAACTCACCTGGAACAAGCAAATCGGGCTGAGCCACGACCTACTCATCGGAGCAGCTTTGCGTTATACCTTTTACGATGACAATACTCCGGCAACCGCGATATTCGATTCAGAGCATGATCTGAATGCTCCGTCGCATACTTTTTTGCCGGGGATTTTTGCGCAGGATGAAATTGCCCTCAACGAACACAACAAGTTGTTGCTCGGAATTCGCTACGATTATAATTCCATTCATGGATCCATTTTCACTCCCCGGATCAATTATAAATGGAATTCGCTGAACAAGAAAAATGTACTCCGGATCAGCGGCGGAAACGGCTATCGAGTAGCGAATATTTTTACCGAAGATCACGCAGCACTCACAGGGGCGCGAGATGTGGTGTTCCTGTCGGACCTTCGTCCCGAAACCTCCTGGAACGCGAACGTTAATTTCGTGAAGAAGGTTTTTACACGAAATGAGTTGTTTGTCACCCTCGATGCCAGCGCATTTTACACTTATTTCAACAACAAAATCATTGCTGACTATGAGTCGAATCCGAATCAGATCATTTACGACAACCTTTCTGGATACGCAGTTTCAACAGGAGTTTCGCTGAACATTGATGTAGTTTACCGGAATTTTAAAATGATTCTCGGTGGAACGGCAATGGACGTGTTCAGCGTGGAAGAAGGAGTACGTGAACGACAATTGTTCACCGAGCAATTTACCGGAGTCTGGAATATCGGCTACACTTTTCCCAGTGCAGGTTTGACGATTGATTACACCGGAAATATCTACAGTCCGATGCGGTTGCCATTGTTGGGCGATCTGGACCCGAGGAGCGAATTTTCGCCGTGGTGGAGCATTCAGAACATTCAGGTTACAAAGACATTTGGAAAGGTTTGGGAAATTTTTGGTGGCGTAAAGAACCTGCTCAACTGGACACCGAACCAGGGAAATCCGTTTATCATTGCCCGAGCCAATGATCCTTTTGATGAAAACGTGCAGTACGACGCGCAGGGGCAGGTATTGGTTACTCCGCTGAATCCGTACGCACTGACTTTTGATCCGACTTACATCTATGGTCCAAACCAGGGAATAAGAGGCTATTTGGGCTTTCGTTATAATTTTGAGTGAGATGAAATTTAAGGGCAGAATTTTAATCGTTTTATTTTGGTTGATTTCAGCCGTTGCTTTTGCTCAGCCCAATACATTATCTTTTGAAGCCGTTGATAGTCTACAACAGAAATCGCCCCGTCCGGTCGTGGTTTTCATCCATTCCGACTGGTGTCGATTTTGTTTTGCGATGAAAACCGGAACCTTTACTGACGAAGCTGTGGTAGAGGTATTGAACGAGCACTTTTATTTCGTTGATTTTGCTGCAGAATCGACAGCGCCTGTTGATTTCAATGGACGAACATATAATTATAAACCCACCGGCGCTAACACGGGCGTTCATGAATTGGCTGAAGTTCTTGGATCGATCAACGGAAAAGTAACTTACCCAACATTGTGCATCCTCAATTCGGAGTCTGAAATCATTTTTCAGCACAATTCTTTTATGAATGCAGATGAATTAATGGGGGTGTTGGATTATTTAATCGAAATCCAAAATCCTTCCCTAACCCTCCCCGAGGAGGGAATAGACAATGCTTCGGGTAGAAATCGAGGGTTTAATTGAGGGAATTTCATCAATTGAATTGACATTTCCGGCGCTCCAAGCGCTTAGGTAATCCCCTCCGCCGGAGGGGCCAGGGGAGGGTTTTGAGTAGACCAAAACCCCTCCCTAACCCTCCCCGAGGAGGGAATGGATTTTACTTCGGTTGGAAGTAGTGGTTGTTATAAAAGATACTTCACTAACAAACATAACCCCGGCGCTCCCAGCGCCTAAGTAATCCCCTCCGCCGGAGGGGCAAGGGGAGGGTCAGAACTGACCCGACAATTGAATAATAATTAATAAATTAGCCCTTGTGCCTAAAAATTATCTTCCATACAACCCGAAGCTCAAGAAATTAGCTCGAAAGTTGCGCAAGGATATGACGTTGTCAGAAGTGTTACTTTGGAACGAATTGAAGCAAGCGAAAATGATGGGTTATGATTTTTTGCGACAGCGTCCAATGGATAATTTCATTGTTGATTTTTACTGCAAGGACCTCCGGCTCGTTATAGAAATTGATGGAAGCAGTCATCACTCAGAAGAAGCGTATGAACGTGATATGCTACGCCAACAGCGATTGGAATCAATGGGGGTTCATTTTCTTCGGTTCGATGACCTTGAAGTAAAGAGAAATATTTCAAATGTTTTGGCTGTAATTGAGGCATGGATAGAGGAACGTGAAAGGAGTGGATTATAGAATCTCCGAAGTTATATTTCTGGCGCTCCCGGCGCCTTACACTTCCCCCTCCGACGCTGATGCGACGTCCGTAGGATAGAGTGGTTAGGGGTGTGTTACCACTGGTAGGATCAGACATCCGAAAGCTGGATGGCTGTGAGATAGTCAACCCTTCTCCCCAATAATCTTCCCATCTTCCATCTCAATTATCCGGTCGGTTTTTTCGGCGAAGTCGAGGTCGTGGGTGACGACGAGCAGCGAGAGGTTGGCGCTGTGGCTCAGATCACGGAAGATGTTGAACACGTTTTCGGAGTTCTTCGTGTCGAGGTTTCCTGTGGGTTCATCGCCCATGATGATGAGCGGATCATTGATCAGTGCACGCGCAATGGCCACGCGCTGCTTTTGTCCGCCCGAGATCATCGCAGCCTTTTTATCAGCCTGGTCGGCAATGCCCAGCAACTCCAGTTTATCGATGGCTCTTTTGCGGATTTCAGATGTCGACCATTTACCCAATTTTCTAGCAGGCAGCATCACATTTTCCAGCACACTGAACTCGGGGAGCAGGTAGTGAAATTGAAAAACAAAACCGATTTGCTCGTTGCGGATCCGCGCGAGGTCGTTGTGGTGCCGACCGGTAATCTTATCTCCTCCGAGGAATAATTCACCCTCGTAATCGGTGTCCAACGTAGAAAGAATGTACAACAGCGTCGATTTTCCACATCCCGACTTCCCCATAATCGACACAAATTCGCCCTTTTTAACAGCAAACGAAATTTCCTTCAGTACATGAAACTCCACCGGCTGATGAAAGAATTTGTTGATATTTCTCGATTCGAGTACGTTCTCCATGTTACTGACCACGAATGATTTCTACCGGATCGATTTTCTGCGCTTTCCTGGCCGGAAGATATCCTGCCAGAAAGGTGGATACCAAAGCAAATGCAATCCCACCAACGTAGTACATCGGATTGTAATTCACCGGAAAAGTTTTAATGGTTGGCAATGCTTCGGTCTCAAAAGGCGTATTGTCTATTAAAACAGACATCGAAAAACCAAGTGACAATCCAATGAGTCCACCTACAAGGCCAATAAACAATGCCTGACTGATGAAGATTAATTTTACGTCTCCGCCCGAAAAACCGGTGGCTTTTAAAATGGCAATGTCGTTCATTTTCTCATAGATCATCATATTGAGGATGTTGTAAATCCCGAATCCGGCGACAATCAGTAAAGTTATGGAAACGGCATAGGTTATCAGATTCCGGACATCGGTGCCGGTTTCAAACTGGGCATTGGCAGTTTTAATATCGATCGCGGTAAGGTCAAATTTGGCGTTGATTTCAGTGGCCAGCGGAACCGCGTCTTCAATGTCCCACAGCTTTACATGAATATCGGAAATGTAATTTTTCCCTTCGCCCTTAAGCTGTTGAGCCGTACTTAGATTCACATAGCTTTGCAGGTCGTCGATTTCGGCCAGGCCACTCTGATAAATTCCTACAATTTTGAGCGGAAAGATATCGCCGCCTGCCGTGGATACCTGCACGCGTTCACCCACCGAAAGCGACATTTTTTTGGCAATACCGGCACCAAGAAGAATTCCGTTGTTGTTGCGCACCAGGTTTTTGGCGTTTCCTTCAACAATGTAATCATCAAAATTAAACAGCCGTACTTCTTCCAGTGCGTCGATTCCGTTTATCATGCCGTTGAGTTCGATAGATCCGGCCACATAAAAAGCAACGGTAGAAGCCTGTGGAGAAGCGCCTTTTACCCGTTCATCATCCCGCAGCATCGCCATCAGAGGCAGGGCATTGTGAATGCGCTCCGGGCTTTGTTTGGGCTTGACTGAATAAATGACATTCAGCGCGTTTTTAAACGTCGGACTTTTGTCAATAGGTTGTATTTCAGAAGGTTTTATCTCATTATGAATGCGCACGTGAGGTGTCCGGTTCAGAATCAGACCGTCAAGTAAACTATTCAGGCCGGTCATAAAACTCATGAGAATAATGAATGTGCCAATGCCGAAGGTCACGCCCAGTGCCGCAATGCTGCTCTGTTTCATGCGCGAGAGCAGGTGTGTGCGCGTGATATCGAAAATGACTCTGTAACGCGACATGTTTTATGGTTTGTGCAGGACTGTTGTTGAATCGATTCCCGAAATTATTTCAATTTGTTGCATGGTTTGGATTCCGGTCTCGACTTCAACTTCACCATTTTCGGTCATTACTTTGCCATTTGCAAAATATTCTATCGGAATGGTGAGTGTATTTTGTTTTTGGTGGATGATGATATTGGCTTCGCCCGACATTCCGGAATAGAGCATCGTTGGAGGTTCGGTAAAAACGCCTTCCACTTTAAAGGTTTGTGTGCGCACGTTTTTCTGCGGATAGATCTTTGTGATTTCTGCGGAAAACGTCTGATCCGGGTAGGCGTCCAAAGTGATAATCGCCTGCAGGCCAACCGACACGCGGGCTACATCTACTTCGTCGATGGCCATTTCAATTACAAACTCATCGGCAGCTCCGATGCGCGCCAGTGTTTCCTGTTGCAGAATCATTTCACCGGCTTCTTTTTCTACGCTGTACACGCGACCGTCCATTTTCGAGGTCACGCTGTAGTCGGACAATTGTGTTTGCGCTTGTGCGAGTGCATTTTGAGACTGCTGATAGTTGGTTTCGAGTTCCAGTTTGGTTTGATCGTAATGCTGACGGAGCGCGGCGAGGTTGTTCCTCGAGCGTTCGTATTGCAGTTTGCGCAATTCAAATTCATTTTTTGAGCCAATATTTTGTTCCCACAGGTTTTTCTGGCGCTGATAATTCAGCGAATCGAGCTGGAACTGTTGTGCGGCAATTTCAATATCTTTTTCAATGTTTTTGAGCAGGTTCGCGCTCCCGTGGTATTTTTCTTCAGCCAATTGCACATTGAGTTGTGCCCTTGAAGTATTGAGTCTGGGGTTTTGGGCCACAACCTGGGCCAGCAATTGTCCGTGCTGCACGAGGTCGCCTTCTTCTACAAAAAGGGTATCGAGTATTCCCGGAGCGGCAGAGTACACGTTGTAAACATCTTTCGGTTCCACCGTCAGCGATGCGTATACCGATTCGGTGATATTTCTGACTTGCGGGTGGATGCTTTTGTCGTCGTTTCCACAGGCGCTAAAAAGCAGTATCACCGGAAGCCACCAGAATTTAATGCTGTTTTGCATGGTATTTATTTGCTGAGCGAAAGATACAAATAGGAGTGGTGTAAGCTGACTGTTGCCTATCCAGATCGGTACCTTAAATAAATTTGCCCACGAACGCCGAGATCATTGATCAGAAAAGTATATCGGTAATACAGAATATACCGGTCGGGTGGGAGACAACCCCGGTGAACGGAAAGTGGAAATCGAAGTGGGCTAAGCAACCATAACCATTGAATAAGATTGTCTACAGTGGATGGCTGAGTAAGTAGATTTTATTTCGTGTTTCGCAACAATCGATATGAAAGAATTCCTGCAGACTGTCCAGCCCGCGAAGAATTTCGCGGGTTTTTTATTTTATCAAAAAAATGCTCATTAAAATTTAACCCCTCGGCGCATCACATTCAATCACTTCCTGTTTCTCCCATCGCTTGTTTTTCTTGTGCCAGTAG
>CALDPJ010000247.1 GCA_937911795.1 uncultured Flavobacteriales bacterium
ATAACCTTCATCCTGCTCTACCGGCCCCAATCGGAAATACGCCTCGAAATAGGCATAAACACTCCAACGCGCAGAAAAGTCGTACTTCAGACGCGTTCGGTTGCGGTAGAAAAAATTGTTGGATGAAACATCTGCTCCACCAAAAACATCCTCCACACCCGATTGAAATCTGTTCCGGTTGTCGATCAACAAGTCGTCGAACCGGTGCCGGAAGAGAATGTTTCCTCTGAACTGATGACGACTCAACCAGCCACTTTCCAGGTCATTTTTGAGATTGTACCGATAGGTCGCCGACAGCCTTAACCATCGCGTAGTTTTGTGACTTAATCCAAGATCTACTGCTGTATAATCAAAGCGGGTAGCATTTTCATTGAGCCTTACCTGATTCTTAAAGTCGATGCTCCAGTCTTTATGAAATTCAAATGCAAATTCATAATAGCCCCAGAAATAGGCATCGCGCTCTACTGCATCTTCCTGAGCGGAGAGTGTTGCCGGCAGAATGGTTAGCAATGACAGAAGACAGACGATGTGTTTCAAAGCCTCGGTTTGGGTGCACAAGGAAGTTATTTCTGATCAAATTCCCAAGTGCGAATTTAGTTGTGCGCTACGAGACCGGCAACAGACAAGTTTTGCCTCTCGGGCAAAGGAATTAGCAGCGCTCCCTGATTTCTGACATCGAAATATGGTACGTCGGTACTGTCACAGCACAGGCTGCGGTACCGGTAACTCGAACACAAGGCGATTTGTTTACAGTTTGTTTCAGGTGGCAACTTGCTCTTTCCTCCCATTACCAATAAGTCAACAGCAGGTTCCGGATAATGAGTTTTATCGTCGGGAGTTTCATCAGAGATATATTTAATGTGATAGCCGTGGAAGGAAATATAGTTTCCGCATTTATAAAATCCTGGGAAGCGGACAATACTATCTTCAGCCAGGTTTATTCTGACGGCATCTTCGAAGCCGCGACTATACCAGTAATTCTTCAGGTGAAAGGCCAGTTTATTGTTATCGTATAGCAATATCGAATCGGCTACTAAAATATTCTGCGTTCCATCCATAAAACTGAAGGTCATATTTCCGGATACATGATTCACGGCGACAAGTGGTGTGGATTTTTGTTCGTATAAACGCCACGAGAACGAGGTAAGCAACATCAGTCCACAGAAAAGTACCGCAAGAATAAAATGAACCTGGCGATGGTATATGAAAGCAATAACGAAAGCCAGGAAAATATAGATCACAATAGTTTCGAAATGACTGATGTATAATCCGGAAGTTAAAGCATGTGGCAGAGATTCGATTGTTTTTACTGAGAAATTCAGAACGTAAACTATCGCATTCAGCAGGTTTCCCAGCACTTCGAACAAAGGATTAATCACACTGCTGACCATCAATGCCATTCCCAATGTTAATACAACGAAAGCTGCAGGAATCACAATGAAATTGGAAAGCAGAAAATAATTCGGGAATTGATGAAAATATAGAATTCCCAGCGGAAAGGTGGCTATTTGTGCCGCGATGGAAACACTTGTCAATTGCCATAACTTATCGAGTATACCCGGATTGACAGTCGCCAGAGAATAGATGTGTGGCTGAATCAGTACAATTCCCAGTACTGCCAGGAAGGAAAGCTGAAAACCAACTTCAAGCAGCAAATACGGGTTGATACATAATAGGATGAGCGCAGCCGATGCAAGCGTATTGTAGATATTGGTTTTTCGGCTGATGTTTTGTGCAATGGCAACCGCCGAGAACATCGTAGCTGCGCGCATTACAGAAGGTGATAAACCGGTGATGATCGCATAGCTCCAAAGGCCGGCAAGTATCAGTATCAATCGCAACCACAAAGATATTTTCGACTTCCCGAGGAATTTTAATCCGGTCATCAGGATCAGGTAGATGATCCCTACATGCAGACCTGAAACAGCGAGTACATGCATGGCCCCGGTTCCAGAATAGGCCGACCGAATCTGCGGAGAAAGAAATTCCTTTTGTCCAAGGATTAAGGCCATGCTAACGCCAAACGAATCATCATCCTTTAGCGCCTCCCTGAGCCGGTCTATCAACCATTGTCGACTGTGATCGAAAATATCCAGTACGCTCTGCTCATATCCTGATTTTATTAAAATTGCCTGAGAAGGATCTTTAAGGTATACCTGATGGGTGATTCCGTGGTTGAACAGATATTGACGGTAATCAAATTCTCCGGGATTCTTTGGACCTTTAACCGGTCGTGGCGCACGGGTCAACAAAATCCGGTCACCTTTCTGCAAATCCAGCTCAGTAACTTTTGAAACGTACATCAGAAACTCGCCGCTTGCATTGTCCAGCGCAGCATTGGCCGCCTCGGCCCGGCTCAGTGGCCGGCCGAGGTTGATGAGACTCACCGCGCCGTCCACGCCATCGTCCTGCGTGCATGCCACGCCGCCCGCCGCAATCGCCAGCGCGCCTGCGATCAGCGCGATCCTCCACCGTTTACCCATTGCCTCTCTCCTGCCTTTCGTCCTGACTATCGTGGATGCCGGGCGTGCGCGCCGCATTGCGCAGGATCAAACCCCGTCCGGCTGCGCGGCCACCATAGCGCGCCGGAGTGAAGCCCGCGCGTAGGCGGATGCTGTGCCTCGTGCCTTACCATGCGTTCCCGGACCACCCGCATTGCACCGATGACCGACCACCGCACCCGCTTCCTCCAGCTGGCGATCGAGGCCCAGGCGCTGCGCTTCGGCGAATTCGTGCTCAAGTCCGGGCGCACCAGCCCGTACTTCTTCAACGCCGGGCGGTTTGATTCCGGCGCCCTGATGGCGGGCCTGGCGGCCTGCTACGCCG
>CALDPJ010000248.1 GCA_937911795.1 uncultured Flavobacteriales bacterium
GGGGCGTCGGATTCGATCAGAAAGCGAGCCGGCAGGCACAACACGATGTGCTAAGTACCAGCGTTCCGGTGAAAAAAATTGATCCGCCGGTGGAGCAATTTACCATTGAAATCACTCAAGGCAACGACGCAGTAATGAACCTGCGTTGGGACGATACCAGTGTAGCGCTGCCGATGGAATTTGCGCAGTAATCTCCGCCGGTTTGTCCATCGCGATCGTTAAAGGTTCCATACCTTTGCAGCATGGCACTGTCCGATTCATTTGGTCGCACCCACGACTACCTCCGCATTTCACTCACCGATCGCTGCAACCTGCGTTGCCTGTATTGCATGCCACACAACGATATGCAATTCATGCCGTCGGCAAAGTTGATGAGCGCCACAGAAATTTTTGAACTGGCGCAGATTTTTGTTGATCTCGGGGTGAATAAAATCCGCTTAACCGGCGGCGAACCACTCATGCGAAAAGATGCAGGAGCAATCATCGAAAGCCTCGCCTCGCTTCCGGTGAAACTCACGATGACGACGAACGGATTTTTCCTCGATCAATACTTCGATCTGCTCACACGATCCGGTGTCACTTCTCTCAACATCAGTCTGGATACGCTTCACGAATCCCGTTTTGCTGTAATGTCACAGCGCGATCATTTCAACCACATCTGGAACAACATCCTCAAGGCAGTGGAACTTGGATTTCATGTGAAAATAAATGTGGTGGTTATCAAAGGCCAGAACGAAGAAGAGATCAATGATTTTGTGCGACTGACCCGCGAAATGCCATTGCACGTCCGGTTCATCGAATTTATGCCCTTTGCCGAAAACAAATGGAAACTCGATCAAACAGTTTCTTACCAGCAGATTCTGGAACGCATCGAAAGTGAACTCGAATTTCACAAAATTCCCGACGCAAAGAATGATACGGCGCGTAATTTTCAACTTCCCGGCGCCCGCGGAACGTTCGCAGTGATCAGCTCGGTGACCAATCCTTTTTGCGACACCTGCAACCGCATCCGGCTCACGGCCGATGGAAAAATCAAAAACTGTCTGTTTGCCCAAACCGAAACCGATTTACTGTCTGCCCATCGCTCCGGAGAAGATGTAAAGCAATTGATAGAAAACAGCATCT
>CALDPJ010000249.1 GCA_937911795.1 uncultured Flavobacteriales bacterium
CACATTTGCACTCGACATGGCTTACACCTATCGGGATGGTTACATTTTTGAAGGCGACGGTGTGAATTTAAACGATGTGGTTTTTACGGTAGATCCCCCGCTGAACAATATGGTGGATGTTGCGATGCTGCTTGTCGCACTGGATTTACTCTGATTTTATTCCGAAAACATTTTCAACTGCTCTGATGGATCGTGGTTCAGCAACCGCGAAAGCTGACGCGCATTTTTCGGTGCCTCTGCACCCATGTCGTTGTTGAAGTAGATGTACATTTTTTCGGCGTCGCTCGCCAGAATTTTGTCTTTCCATTCGGATAGCTCCTCTTCAGAATAGGAATAGTCGTACCATTTTTTTCCTTTGCCGTGAAACCGAATGTAAGCGGTTTTGGTTGTGGTAATCAGTTCCTCCCGAAAAACAGGACTCGATAAAGAACAAAATACTACGTTGAATGCGCGCAGGATATCGTAAACCTCTTCACAGAACCACGATTCATGACGAAATTCAATGACATTTTCGTGATGCCGGTTCAGGGTGTTGCAGAAATTTATGAGCCGCTCATCATCGCGGTGCAACGAAGGCGGTAACTGCCACAGTACACAACCGAGTTTATGCTCCAGGTTGACTGCTACATCTTCGAATTTATTCAGACTTTCAGCGCTATCGTTCAGTTTTTTCATATGTGTGACGAACCGGCTTCCTTTCAACGTGAAACAAAAGTTTTCGGGTACCGTGTTTTTCCAGTTTTTAACTGTCGATGCCCGTGGTAAACGATAAAAAGTATTGTTTACTTCTACAGTGTTAAATATTCCCGCATAATATTGCAGCCAGTTCTTTTGCGCCAGATTTTCGGGATAGAACAAACCCTTCCATGTGCGGTAATTCCAACCCGAACAGCCGATGAAAAATTGCATACTTTAAGATAAACATTTCTGAGGGGAAGTCGCTTTCCGGTGGCTTCAGATTTTTCTGAAACGGAGAAACAAAGTAAAAGCGATATGACTGAGTCCTTCCCTTTGATCCTCGGGTAAGTCGATGACTGTAGAGTGTCCTGAAGAGAGTGTTTGGGTATAACTGTCGATGGACGCGAGCACTGCTGAAACCTGAGCACCAAGTGCAAAATTATCGGACAGTCCGAATTCGTAGCTATACGCCAGAGCAAATCCGAAACTGTTGCCCACCACTTTTCTCGGAAAAAACCCCTGTCTGATTTCACTGCTGTACCGGACAAAACCGAAGGAGTAACGCATCAGAAATGCATTTTTCTGAGACTTATTCAAAAAACGCAGCGCTAATTGAGGACCGAAATATTGAATCGCTACAGTTTCACTGAGTTTCATAACAGAATGAAGTGACGGTTCATAGAATTCACCAGAAGAAGAGGCCTGTGATAAAGAATATTTCAAACCGACTCCGATTAATTTAGTCGGGAAAAACACCAACTCTCCACCTATATTGAATCCGGACTTCAGGTTGCGAAGGTATTTCGCCTGATCAGGAGTTGCGTCTTCTGAAACCGGTGAAAGACGATAACTGATTCCTCCTCCCAAAGCCAATCTAAACCGAGGAAAGTCTTGAACGCTACTTTGCTGAACGGTAGCTACTGGAGAATTTAGTGAATCATTCTGTTGCTGAATTACCTCACCCCGAACCGAAACTGTTAATACAGTTAACGCGAGACAAAGAATGAAAATGATACTTTTCATATTAACGTTTCGCTTATTTGCTCAAGCACCCGGTTCAACACGATCCGGCCATTACGAGCAGACTTTCACTGAAGTATGAGTTGTAAATATACATTCTTTAAAATAGGGAAGCTGCGTTATCTCCCATTCGTATGGTGAACTGAACAACTGCTTCGATAAAACTATTCCAACATTTGAATTCTAATTCAATATTGTATATTGCGGTTCTGATAGGTCAATACCGTTCTGATAAAATAATTATTAATACCGCTAATACGCCAATTTTCAACCTACTTAAGAAATTTTAATTATGCCTTTTACTATTATGAGAACTACGATTTTTATCCTGCTTACCATCATTGTAAATCTACCAGAAACAGCAAAAGCACAAACTGAATATCAACCAGTCTGGGAAAAAAAATTAAAGACTTACGAAAAGAAATACGCACCGGTAACGTTCATCCAACCCTTCGACGATGGACAAAAATTATCCGTAATCGGTCCGTTCGGTATAGAAACATTTGAGACAGAAAAAGGAGAATTACTGGTAGAAATGCAGTGTGAAACCAGTAAAAACTCATCGATAGGATTTGGTGCATCGGGCGGTGCAGGAGTGAAAATCGGTGCCGGCGCGGGTAAATCGGGTAAAAATTTACTCGATGAGCTGGATGGCGTACAAAAAGTTGTGCACCTCACAATTCCTCATTACAACGCTGCTCTGCGCTTCGATTATTCTACACTAAATGAATCCATTACACTGGTTGATCTGGAAAGCGGAAATGAAATATGGACCAATAACTCATTGAGCTGGAGCATAGAAAAAATCAACGCGCTGAGATCGGCCATTAATAATTTTACACCTGGTGCAACGGCTACTCCATCGTTGGGTATGCCAGTTGAGGAATTTCCGGCACACTACGTAGCAGGCATATCCTATCTGTTTCCTGAAAAGGATCTTTTACTGATCGATTCATTTACGGGCCTGGTATGCCTCGACCTTAAAACGGGTGAAACCAATTGGAATCTCGATGAAACCTCCACAGGTTTATCGCATATTATGTTTGACGATGCCTCCAATAGTTTAATCACCTTCGGCGGAAATCCTGCCTGGCTACCTACCTTGCCGGGATTGGACAATGCTTATCAAACAAATAAAAGCATATACAGACTCAACGCCGATTCAGGAGAAATAATCTGGAAGTCGAATTACAACAAAAATTACCGGGTGAAAAAACACGGCGGCTTTGAGAACGAACCCGTTCAACCTGATATCCGCCTCATGGGCAACCATATTGTTACCAATTTCAATCAAATTGAAGTTTTTGATTTTGAAACTGGTACCCCCGTCATGGAGACATCTACCGGTAAAGATGCCACGGCAGGATTGACGGGATACGGACCTGCGTCAGAGTTCTCATTACCAGTATTTCACAACGACCACGTTTACCGATACACCATTTCCAATATAAAAGCCTTCGGCGCCAGTGTTGGAAATAAAATGCCGAACAATTATGACGGCGTGCTGGAGGCGTACAACATCCGGTCGGGCGAAATGATTTGGAGTACCGACGAATATTCGCGTCAGAAAATCAATAACATGTCGGCATATAAAGACCTGTTTCTTGCCGGCTTTGACAGCGACACCGGTGTTAAAGCTTTTGACGCCAGGTCTGGTGAGGTGAAATGGCAATTTCAAACAGGTAAACGCGGGGTTGGAACACAGTGGATTCTTACCGATAAACAATTGATTTTTAATGACGATAAAACAATTCGCGTGCTGAATCCCGAAGATGGTTCAGAAATCCATACCATCGATCCTTACTCCACAACCAATAAAATTGATCGTATTCAGCTTTATAATGATCAATTGCTGATCATTGGCAAAAAGGGGCTTGCATTGTACAACCTGCAGGACGGCCAATTAGTGTCTGAAGTATCAACGGGTTTTGAGTTAAACTTTATTGAATATCCCGATAAAGTGGTGCTGGAACCGACCAATCCTTCGGATCCGCTCATGATCCTCAACAAAGACCTGTCTGCACTTGCCAGCATTCCTAAATCAGGTAAACGATCGGCCATAACATGGTGTCAACAAACACAGAATGTGTACGCCATTGAAGGAAAAGATTTAAAGGTTTCCGGACTGACTAATTAAACAGAAGAATGTAGCCGAATGGCTGAAACG
>CALDPJ010000250.1 GCA_937911795.1 uncultured Flavobacteriales bacterium
CTGTGATCAAAAACCAAAGGCTCGTTGGCGCAAATGGTTGCCGGGGGTAAATCGTCGAAAACTGCACTGCTGTTGCACGGTACGTCGTTTGGTGGAATATCGATGAAATAGGTGTTTCCCTGTGACGCCGGGTTGTTAAGATTAAGTATTGATGGTCCGCGACAGCATCGTTGGTGAACAATCGTGTATCCAAGAGGACTTGGCGGCAACGACATTACTCTTTCGTAAATCCCCATTTCCAGGCAGAGGTTGGGCGGATTGACATAACATGGTCCGCTGGCAATAATGGGAATATCCACCGTTTGAAAACCATCCCATGATGTATTCATGTAAAGCGAATTCCCTTCGAAAATGGTCATGTTCGCGTTAAAATCAAATTGTGCGCCCGAAGAAAGGCAGTCGCGGTATATTTTCAGAGTAACTAAATATTCATTATTTCCCAGGCAGGTATACGAAATTTCGCCACCCACCAAATGTTCCGCTTTGCTGAAAAGCGTCAATGAAACCAAAACAATGGTAAAAGCTATTCGGGCACTTTTGATAATCACTTCACGGTTAATTGTTGCGGTTAAAATACAAATTATTGACCGGCTTCCTGAAACGTCTGCTTTACAATTTATTATCGATTATGTTGACGTCAACCAATTCGCTTTCGTTGCTCCTCGCAGAATTTTAATTGACTATAAAATTCGTCTCGCGAACTTTCAACATAATTTCCCGCTGGATTGTTGATCAGATCCTCAATGTAAGTTCGTTCGGGAAGAATCTTAGCCCGAATGTGGTGCAATTCGAAATGCGCTCCGATAATTTTGAGTTCCCGGAATTCTTCTTTGGATAAAATCTCGAAGAATGCGCTGCCGGTTGAATATTTTCGGTAAATGGGAAAATTCATACGGCAAAGGTATCGCTTCCGGTTTCAGAAATTCAACAGCTTGAATTTTTCTATAACTTCGCAAGGTGCATAAAAAAAATACAGAAGAGGCGGTCCGCGAGCTGAAGGCGGGAAATTTTCAGAAAGCGCTGAAAAGCTTTGACGCGTTGATAGAAAACGTTGATAATGACCCCGATTTGTTTTCTTATCGCGGAGTGGCGCTGCTCAACCTCAACCGCAAGCAGGAAGCTCTAAAGGATTTCAACAAAGCGGTTTCCCTTCAGCCGGATTATAGTTACCGCTACGCTTCCAGGGCGTTTGCCAAAGATGCTCTTGGCGATCTCGACGGCGCCATCGAAGATTACAAAAAAGCGATTGAACTGGATCCTGATGACGCTATTGCCCACAATAACCTCGGATTACTAATAGAAAAATCGGGCAACCAATCCGCAGCGAAAAAGCATTTTGAATCGGCCGATGAACTGGCGGATAAATTCTTTCCTTCCACCAGCGGCTCCGGACCAAAACCCGGCGATGGCATATCTTTACAACCGCAGAAGCTGAAACCCGACCCCAGTCGAGTAAGTCGAAAAATGTACTGGAATCAACTGAAGCGCATCTTCACTTCGGGCAGCGAATTCAAAAAATTTATAACATTCATTTTCAAAGGCTCCAAAAACTCCGATGTCTGAAACATTTCTGGGCCGCGCTGCTGCCCGTATTCTGGAATTTTGTGGCGATGAACCAGAAACGGCAGCCGTTGTTTTACCAAGCCAGCGGGCTGCCGTATATTTCAGAAAACACCTTTCTGAACAAGTCACCAGAATTCAATTCACGCCGCAACTGTTAACGCTGGATACGTTTGTCGGTGATTTCACTCCACTGGAATCTGCCGATCAGATTGAACTGCTTTTTCTGCTCTACAAGAGTTACAGTGAAATATGGAAATCAGATGCTGAACCATTCGACCGGTTTCTGAAATGGGCTCCCCTCGCGCTGGCAGATTTCAGCGAAGTTGACGCTTATATGGTGGATCCGGTGGTATTTTTCCGCGACCTCACCAACCTGAAAGAACTCGATGAATGGAGCCTGAATGCCGAAGAACTTACGCCCACCCAACAGAATTATGCGTGGTTCTGGAAAAAACTCGGTGAACTCTATTTTCACTTTTCAAAATCGCTCAAAGAAGCAAACCTCGCATACAGCGGAATGCTCTTCCGCAATGCTGCCGAAAATCTGGAAAACCCCGGGGTTGAATTCAAATACCGACACGTATTTTTCTGTGGATTTAATGCGCTGTCACGGTCGGAGGAGAAAATAATGCAGCATTTTGTTCAATCCGGAAAGGCCGAAATGCTTTGGGATGCAGACAAATTTTACATCGACTTTCCGCAGCACGAAGCCGGAATGTTTCTGCGCAACAATTTCAAACGGTTTGATGGCGCGCACAACTGGATTGGAGATGCCCTCGGAAATCAGGAAAAATCCATCACCATTGCCGCCACGCCCAACGAAGTAGCGCAAACCGACCTGATGGCTGAGCTGCTGAAACAAATGCCCGACCGAACGCAAACGGCTGTAGTGCTTGCGAATGAAAATCTCCTTTCACCGGTACTCAACGCCATTCCCGAAGCTGTAGACCGCGTAAATGTCACCATGGGTTTCAGCATCCGCTACAGTCCGTTGCACAGCCTGTTCGATTTGTTGTTTGAATGGCTGAACGCGCGCACCGAAGATGGCCGGTACTATTACCGCCACGTACTACGCCTGGTGAAACACCCGTACCTCCAGTTTTCGGCTGATTTTGCAAAGGCTTCTGAAAAACTGGTATCGGCCATTAAAGAACAAAACCGCGTTTTTCTTAGTCCGGAGGAAATACAGACGCTGACGGGGCATGCGCTGCTCAAAGAATTTTTCACGACCATTTCCTGCACCGATCTCAGCGCTGCCAATCAACTGAAGGCGCAACTGAATCTTGTCAATTTCATAGCACAAACGCTTGGATCTTCCGGTGAGCAAACGATTGAAAAAGAATACATTTTCCATTATCTGAAAATACTGCGGCGCATTGAGCAGTTGGTAGAACGGTATCCCAATGAACTCAGTGGGGAAGCTTATGCGCGGATTTTTGCTGCACTTACCGCTCAGGACAAACTGAATTTCGTCGGCGAACCGCTCGAAGGAGTTCAGGTGATGGGGATGCTCGAAACGCGTGCCCTCGATTTCAAAAACCTGATCATCCTGTCCTGTAATGAACATGTGATGCCGGGCAACAATACGCGCCAGTCCCTGATACCATTCGATCTGAAAAAACATTATCACCTTCCCACGCGAACCGAAAAGGAAGCGATATATGCCTATTATTTTTATCGCCTGTTGCAGCGCGCAGAAAATGTTCACCTGGTGTACAGCACCGATACCAGCAGCTGGCAGGGCGCAGAACCGAGTAGATATCTCGCCCAGTTGCAATACGATCTTAAGGATCATAAAAACATCCGGCTCCGGAAAATCATCACCCGGACTGAAGAGCGATCCAAAGCAAAAGATCCGCTTGCCATTCTCAAATCAGAGGAAGTTGTAAATCGAATTGCCGAAAAAATTCAACGAGGACTTTCTCCGTCGGCATTGAACAAATACCTGCACTGCCCGCTCGATTTTTACTATTCGTATGTGCTCGGGTACCGGGAAGAAGACGAAATCGAAGAAACGATTGAACATTCCACGCTGGGAACCGTGGTGCATGATGTACTCGAAATGCTGTACACGCCGCATATAAAACAGGGCGTTCTGAAGGTGGACGATTTGAAGGCGATGTTTCCGAAAATCAAGGAAGCCATGCGCGCTCAATTTGATAAAGAACACAGCCCGGATTCTACGAAGTACGGTATGAACAACCTGATTTTTGAAGTCGCTGTACAGTTTGTAGAACGCTTTCTGAAAAAGGAAATGGAAACGATCCGGGCAATGGAAGCACAAAACGAATACGTTCAGATTCTGTCGCTCGAAGAACCCTTGACTTATCGTTTTACGATTGAATCGTCCAACCGCGAAATCGAAGTGAAAATCCTCGGTAAAGCCGACCGGATTGATCAGGTCGGCAATACCATCCGGGTGATTGATTACAAAACGGGAAAAGTTACCGCCAAGGATCTGAAACTGGCAGCACCCGAAGAAGAACTGGCTGGTTCGGAAAAATCAAAAGCCCTGCAGTTGCTGATGTATGGACTTATGTACCAACGTCAATCGGGAACAACATCACCGGTGACGGCCGCCAATGTATCGATGCGCAATCTCAGCGAACTACTGATTCCGGTAAGCTGGAAAGGAAATGAAGCGCTCGGCAGCGATGACTGGAATGACTTTGAAGGAATTCTGAAGGATATTGTGGCGTCGATGCTCGACCATCACGAACCGCTGCAACACAATCCCGAGGCGAAATACTGCAGGTTCTGCGAACTCAAAACGGAGTGACCAAAAACGGAAAAGCACCCCGTGGGGCGCTTTTCTGTAAAACCTGCAAGGAATTTTGAAACCATCACAACTTTTGATGATAGGTCGAAAGTTGTAATAGTAAAACGCCCCAAAGCGATTGGGTTGCCACTTTTGAAAAAATAAATTTTGGGATGGCCGGACTCAGCCGGAAATTACCACTGCTACACGTTCAATACATGTGGATTAGCACATCCTGTTTCTGAGAAAATAAATTTTCGGATTTCAGCTGTTCTCCCTCGCTGTCACCTGAACGGGACGCCGAGATCTTATGTTCGCATATGCTACAACCATAAGATACACCAGGAGAAATGTTACAGGTTGGGATCATCGTTATTCATGATGTGAGAAGGTAAGGATATCGGAAGTTCTCGGCGTCCTCTACGAGTGACACCGAGGTGAGATAATAGTTGAGTCCAGCATTTTGATATTCTTCTGCTCTCTCCCAACGTCCTCTTTTTTTTACATAGAGGGATGGGTAACTAACAGAAACATCTCGAAATAAATTTCTAACATTAAACTTTCCTCGGTGTCACCTGAAACGGAGGAAGGAGATTTTTGAGAAGGATAAGCTGAAAAACAAAAAAAGCGCCCCGTTGGACGCTTTTTTTAAAACCTGCAAGGAAATTTTGAAACCATCACAACTTTGATGTTTAGGTCGAAAGTTGTACATGTAAAACGGGAGGGTTGCGAAGGGTTGCCGCACCGGGCAAAAAAAATTACGGAGTAAACTTATATCCCACTCCACGGATGCTGTGAAAGTACCGTGGTTGCTTAGGATCTGGCTCAAAATATTTTCTGAAAGAAAGCACAAAATTGTCAATGGTTCGCCCCGACGGGAACACATCGTCACCCCACACCGATTTCAAAATAGCATCGCGCGATACGACCTCGTTCTTTTTTTCGATCAGCAATTTCAGCATCCCGCATTCTTTATTGGTCAGCGTCTTGTGTCCGGTGTTGATTGAATCTATTTCGTAAGTCAAAAAATTCACTTTGTTGCCACCAAATTCATATTCTTTCAAACCGGCTGGCTCAGCTTCCGGAGCACTTCGCCGAATTAACTTCTGAACGCGCAACAACAACTCTTCGAGATTAAAAGGCTTGGTCAGATAATCGTCGCCGCCAATTTTCAATCCCTTCACGCGGTCAGTTCCGGCACTTTTTGCGGTCAGAAACAACACCGGCACGTCGATTCCTTCTTTTCGCGCCGTTTCGCAAACCGTAAAACCATCCATGCCGGGCAGCATCACATCGAGAATCACCAGATCAAATGAGCGCTTTCGCAACAGTTCCAATGCTTCCGGACCGGTGATGGCCGCAGTCACCGCATAGCCATCCATCTCCAGATTCAGGCGGATTACATCCATCAGGCTCTCTTCGTCTTCTACCAGTAAAATGCGCATAATCACGTAGGATTGACGGCCAAAATTAACGCTATCTTTGCAATCCACTCAGAAAAGATGAAGATGGATTTATTGCAGAAGGCCAATCAATTCAATAAAAATACGCTGATGGAACAGCTCGGTATAGAGTATACCGACATCGGCGACGATTTTATAAAAGCCACCATGCCGGTCGATCACCGCACGCACCAACCGATGGGATTGCTGCACGGCGGCGCTACTGCTGCGCTGGCCGAATCAATGGGAAGCCTGGGCTCCTACCTGCTCATCGACCAGCAAAAACACGCCGTTGTAGGCATCGAAATCAACGCAAATCATTTACGGGGTGTGAGAAAAGGGGTGGTTCACGCCGAAGGAAAATTGGTTCACCGCGGCAAAACACTTCATATCTGGGACATCAAAGTCTTTGATGAGCGCGAAAAGCCGGTTGCCATCTGCCGGCTCACCAATATGATCATTCTAAAGCCTTGAAAGAACCAGCTGCATCATCCTCCCACCGGATCATTGCTCTGCTACGGATTCCGGGCAAAGCCGTAACCGCTTTCTCGGGAAATCAGAACGATGTTCACGATACAATTCCTGAAGCCGGTGATCGGGAAACTTTTATTTACGCGCCGTTTGTAAACGGAAATCATCCGGTATTTATATTGAAAGAATCATGTCCCGTTTTTAGCGCTACAGCGCAAATCGATGAAATGGAATCTTTTCTCAGCGGATCCGTAGCGTTGTCAACAGAAAAATCGGAATACGAGCAATCGGCCGAAAAACTGCTCGGAAAATTTAAATCCGGAAGTCTTCATAAAGCAGTATTATCAAGGGTGTTGAATGTTCCGGCACCGGCGCATTTCAGCGCTACCAAAATGTTTGAACTACTTTGTGACACTTATCCCAACGCAGCAGTTCACCTGTTTGCGATGGAAGGAAGGGAAATCTGGTTGGGCAGCAGCCCCGAGTTGTTGATCCGGTTTTCGGACAAGGAACTGCAAACCGTATCGTTGGCCGCTACGCGTGTGCTGAACGGTCTACCAGCCGATACCATTGAGTGGAATGAAAAAGAACAGGAAGAACAGGAAATTGTAACGCGCTTTATTGCGGACATTCTCCGTCAGCAGCGTGGTATTCAACACGTTGAGCAAACCGCCCCGAAATCGGTAGCCGCGGGAAACGTTGCACATTTGAAAACCCTTTTTTCTGCCCAAACCGACGAAGCATTTAGCTGGACAAAACTGGCAAAGGAAATCCATCCTACTCCCGCCATTTGCGGTTGGCCGCGGGATCTGGCACTAAAAACCATCGAAGCATCCGAAAAACATGACCGCATGTACTACGGCGGATTTTTCGGAACCGGAAAAAAGGATGCTGCCGAACTGTACCTCAATCTTCGCTGTATGCGCATCAGCCAAAACACACTTCAGCTATTTACCGGAGGAGGTTATACTGCGGCTTCCGAAATTCAATCCGAATGGGAAGAAACCGGACACAAGGCACAAACGCTTTTGTCGGTGGTTGAAAATTTGCAGAAATTAGCCTCCTCGTAACGCATTTGCATTGGAATACTCTGACATACCCGGCGTTTTTGATCTGGTTCATCTGGTAGCAGCACACGGCATCCACCACGCAGTTATCTCACCCGGATCGCGAAACGCACCCATTTCCATTTCGTTGAACCGCCATCCGGAGATCAACACCTACGTGATTCCCGATGAACGTGTAGCCGGATTTTTTGCGCTCGGTTTGGCGCAGCAACTCTGTCAACCGGTGATGATGTGCTGCACTTCGGGATCTGCCGCGCTGAATTATGCTCCGGCCATTGCGGAAGCCTTTTACCAGCGCATTCCGTTGCTGGTGGTCACAGCTGACCGACCCGAAGAATGGATCGATCAGGGCGATGGGCAAACCATTCGGCAGAAGAATGTTTTTCAGAATTATGTGCGGTACAGCACAGGTTTAATCCAGAATGCTGCAGGAGATTCAGACCGAAACGCCAACCGCCAACGCATCTCAGAAGCCATTGAAAAAACCAGTACTCCGGTAGGCGGACCGGTGCATTTGAATTTTCCGCTCGACGAGCCACTCTACAAAACCAGAACCTACGAATCAACTGAATATCCATCCGCTCCGGAGAAAATTCCGGATGCCGAAAAAATGCAGGATGACGTCAGTTCGCTTCAGGAAGATCTGAAATCCGCCAAAAAAATTCTGATACTCTGCGCCATGGCAGAGCCGAATCCGAAGCTCGAATTGGTGTTGGGGAAATGGTCAGAAGCCGATCAGGTAGTGGTGTTAACGGAAACCACATCGAACCTCAATCACGAAAAATTCTTTCCGTGCATCGACCGGCTGATCACTACTTTTGATGAAAGCGATCTGGTCAACTTTCAACCGGATTTGCTGATCACTTTCGGACATCAGATTATTTCGAAAAAGATCAAAGCCATTTTGCGCCAACGGAAACCCCGGTTCCACTGGCACATTGATCCCGACATGTCTCACCCAAATACATTTCAGGCGTTGACGAGGAGCATCATTTCAGATCCACTTTCGGTATTGACGGATCTTCTTCCGGCGTTGCCCAATATTGAGTCCGGTTATCAGCATTGGATCCGCCAACGTGATCAATCCATCGATTCAGCACACCAGGAATATATGCTCACCTGTCCGTTTTCGGATTTAAAAGCAACGGAGATTTTACTGAATCACCTGCCCAAACACTATAACCTTCATCTCGGAAACAGCGCCTCGGTGCGTTATGCGCAGCTCTATAAACAGGGTAGAGTTTTACACTGCAACAGCAACCGTGGCACGAGCGGAATTGATGGATGCACGAGTACGGCAATGGGAGCGGCCTCGGCAGCCGGACAACCTACTCTGCTGCTCACCGGAGACATGGCATTTCTATACGATTCGAACGCGTTCTGGCACCCGCACGTGCCGGGAAATCTGAAAATTGTGGTACTCAACAATGCAGGTGGCGGAATTTTCCGCATTATAGACGGTCCTGAAAAAGAAGCTGAAACAGAACAATTCTTCGAAGCACACCATCAGCAAACCGCCGGACGGTTGGCAAAAATGTACGATCTTCCCTACTTCGCAGCACACAATGAAACGGATGTGAAAACCGGGATTCAGGAGTTGCTTTCTTCTGCAGACGAAAAACCAGCCATTCTCGAAATTTTCACTCCCCGGCTGGAAAACGATAAAATTTTGAAGCGGTATTTCCGCCATCTACAAACTGTGCGAAGGCAACACAATCCCGTAAAACATGCGTAAATCAGCAGCATGGATCCATGCATTTCGGCTGAGGACCTTGCCCCTTGCCTTTTCCAGCATCATCACCGGATCATTTCTTGCCGCAGCTGCCGGACAATTTTCGGTGGTAATCCTTGCACTGGCGTTGCTTACCACGCTGTTCCTTCAGGTGTTATCGAACCTTGCCAACGACTATGGCGACAGCGCAAAAGGAACCGACAACGACGAGCGCATCGGGCCGCAACGGGCGGTTCAAAGCGGCATCATAACACCGGCAGAAATGAAAACGGCGGTAATAATCACCGCAGGATTATCGCTTATCGCTGGTTTATCATTGCTGTATTTCGGAACCCAGGGACTGGGAACGAGTGGTTTCCTGATTTTCTTCGGACTCGGACTTCTGGCCATTGCCGCTGCAATCCTTTACACCGTTGGAAAAAAAGCATATGGTTACCTTGGTTTGGGCGACGTTTTTGTATTTCTGTTTTTTGGAATTTGTGGCGTATGCGGAACGTTTTTTCTGCATACGCACGTCTGGTCGTGGGCGATATTGTTACCGGCAGCTTCCGTTGGATTTTTGTCTATGGCTGTTCTGAACCTCAACAACATGCGCGACCGGCTACCCGACACCAATGCAAAAAAGTTCACCCTTGCTGTACGGCTGGGCGACTATGGATCACGCGTTTATCACATCTTTCTTTTAATCGGAGCAGTAACCTGTGCAGTAATTTTTACGCTGCTGAATGGCGGCGAAGTCTGGCAGTTTATCTACCTGATCATCGCGGCTCCGCTGATCACCAATCTTCGAAAAGTAGTGTCTTTCACGGATCCGTCAGAGCTCGATCCCGAACTGAAAAAGATCGCCCTGACCACTTTTCTGTTTTCCATTACCTTTGGGCTTGGACTGTTAATTTGAAAAATGCTTGTAGCCAGATATACCGCTTATCAATTAAAATTTAAAATACCTGCCGGAACTTCTCGCGGTGTACTGCGTGAAAAGCTTTCGTATTTCATTGCCCTACACGATTCTGATGCACCTGAAGCCATCGGATTGGGTGAATGCGGAATTCTGCAGGGTTTGAGTGCGGACGACCGGCCAGGCTATCTTGAAAAACTGGAATGGCTTTGTCAGAACATCAACAAAAATCCTGAAGAACTCAATCAGGCGCTCGTGGAGTTTCCGTCTATTCGGTTCGGGTTAGAAATGGCACTTGCTGATTTGAAAAACGGCGGCGAGCAACAATTCTTTGATACACCATTTGCCCACGGAAATGCACCGATAGCCATCAATGGTTTGATCTGGATGGGATCTCCGGAGGATATGGCCCGTCAGGTAGAATCTAAGGTAAATGCGGGATTTCAATGCATCAAATTAAAAATCGGCGCATTGGATTTTGAAGAAGAATTTAAATTGCTTCGCAGGATCCGCAAAGATTTTCACTCCTCAGATCTGGAAATCCGGGTAGACGCAAACGGTGCATTTTCACCGGGAGATGCTTATGAAAAACTCGACAAACTCGCTTCGTTGAATATTCATTCTATTGAACAACCCATTGCTGCCGGACAATTAGATGAAATGGCTGCCTTATGCGCCAAAACTCCGCTGCCGATAGCGCTCGACGAAGATCTGATCGGTATTTTCGACCCGCTGGAACAAAAATATCTGCTGGAGAAAATCAAACCGCAGTTCATCGTTCTTAAACCAAGTTTTCTCGGAGGCTGGAAAGCCAGTAAACAATGGATTGATCTGGCAACAACGGCCGGTGCGGGATGGTGGGTCACTTCTGCTCTTGAATCGAGTGTGGGCTTGAATGCCATCGCACAGTGGACGGCACATCTTAAAACCACGATGGCTCAGGGTCTGGGTACCGGACAATTGTACACCAACAATTTCCCCTCGCCTTTGACCATTTCTCAGGGCCAGTTACGGCATTATGGCAATTCGTGGGATCTGGATGCCCTTTGGGAACAGGAATGGGAAGCATTTCATTAAATAATAAACTGTTTCATCCGCAGAATCTGGATGAAATTAAACCGGCCAATTTTAAAGGTGTAGATGCAGAAATTCTTGCGGAAATCCGCAATTTCCTGACGGAATGGTGGGATGATTCCAAATTTATAGTTGTACAAACTTCCGGCAGTACGGGAGCTCCAAAAAAAATTCACCTCTCGAAAAAAACGGTCGCTGCAAGTGCCGATAAAACCATTTCCTTTTTCCGTCTCAAACGCGGACAAAATGCGTTGCTCTGTTTGCCGTGTCGTTTTATTGGCGGAAAGTTGATGCTTGTTCGGGCCATACGCTCGGGGATGAACCTGGAGGTTGTGAACCCCAACTTCAATGCCATACAACAGCTCTCATCACCGGTTGATTTTGCGGCTTTAATTCCTGCGCAGGTTGCTGCTGCGCTGAAAAAAGAAAGCACCCAAAACCGAATTGTTAAAATCCCACAAGTACTGCTGGGTGGC
>CALDPJ010000251.1 GCA_937911795.1 uncultured Flavobacteriales bacterium
ACCTGCATCAGCTCATCGCGTGTTTTTCCACGAAACGGACCGCCAGATGCAGTCAGATAAATCTTTTCAATGGGATTGTGAAATTCGCCAACCAGACACTGAAAAATAGCCGAGTGTTCGGAATCAACGGGAAAAATATTAACACCTTTTTCCTGCGCCATTTTGGTTACCAGATCACCGGCTACTACCAGCGTTTCTTTATTCGCCAACGCGATATTCTTTCCGGCACGAATGGCGGCAAGTGTGGGTTTCAAACCGGCATAGCCCACCAGTGCAGTCAAAACCATATCGATAGATTCCATTTCGACTACCTGGGTAAGTGCTTCTTCGCCCGCATAAACTTTTATACCCGCATCAAATAAGGCATCGTTTACTTCGCGGTAGCGCGATTCATCCGAAATCACGACGGCATTGGGCTGATATTTCAGCGCCTGTTTTATTAACAATTCGGCGTTGCTGTGTGCGGTAAGCACTTCCAGCTCAAAAATATCCGGATGCTGGTTCAGCACTTCCAGCGCCTGTGTTCCAATAGATCCCGTTGATCCGAGAATTGCGATATGTCGTTTCTTGTCCTCCAATGATGCCAACCCTGTTTTAAAAACAGCCTGCAAAAGTCGCCATTATTTTTCAGGGCGGGAAATTGGATTTTCCAACAGCTGTTCCAGTTTATCGGCAATGTTCCTGTTATCCGACAAACGCGGCATTTTATTCTGTCCGCCCAATTTTCCTTCTGATTTCATAAAATCTTCGAAACCATTTTTCCGCACCTGTCTGATGACCAGCGGCTGAAGAATTCCTCCGCTGATCAGATCGTCGTAGTACGTGTTCTGTTTTCGCATCAGTGCATCAAGATCAGCGGCAAAAGAAGGCAGATCGGAAGGTTTTTTTGAGAATTCGATGAACCATTCGTGATAAGATAAATCCTGCCGGTCTTCAATTCTCGGAGCCACCGAAAATTCGGCCACTTCGGCACCGTGTTTTTTTGCTGCTTCTGTAATGGCCCGCTCTACTTCTTCGCCAATTACGTGCTCGCCGAATGCAGAAATAAAATGTTTCAGGCGGCCCGTCACCACAATCCGACAGGGACTTTTTGAAACTAGCTTCACCGTGTCGCCGATGCTGTAGCCCCATAAACCGGCACTCGTATTTAAAATCAGCGCGTAATTGATTCCGGGTTCGGCTTGTTCTACAGAAAGTCGCGTAGGGTTTTCTGAAAAATATTCCGCTACAGGCACAAATTCGTAGAAAATTCCGGAATTGAGTTCGAGCAACAAGCCCGGTTCATTCTGCTGATCCTGATATGCGAAAAAACCCTCTGACGCCGGATAGGTTTCTATGGTAGCGATACTTTCTCCGATGAGTTTTCTGAAGAGCGGACGGAAGGGTTCGAAATTCACTCCGCCATATACAAACAATGAAAAATTGGGAAAAACCTCCTTCACCGTTTCTTTACCCGATCGCTCGAGCAATTGTTCGAAGTACATTCGCACCCAGCCGGGAATGCCGCTGATGAGGCGCAAGTCTTCATTCATGGTTTCATCAATAATTCTCTGAAGCTTTGTTTCCCAGTCGTCGATGCAGTTGACCTCGTAACTCGGCATTCGGTTGTTCTGAAGATATTTCGGAACGTGGTGCGCCACAATTCCCGAGAGCCGGCCGGTGGGAATTCCATTGGTTGTTTCCAGCTCAGGACTTCCCTGCAGGAAAATCATTTTGCCCGACACAAAATCTGTTTTGCCCGTTTCGTGAATGTAACTCAGCAGCGCCATTTTGGCCGAACGGATGTGCTCGGGCATCGATTCGCGGCTAATGGGAATGTATTTGGCCCCGGAGGTGGTGCCGCTGGTTTTGGCAATGTAAGCGGGCTTACCCTTCCAGAGAATGTCGGATTCTCCGGCAACCATCCGGTCAATATAAGGACGAAGCGCTTCGTAATCGCGGATGGGTACGTGCTGTTTAAAATCGTCGTAGGTCGAAATCCGGTCAAAATGGTGATCGCGTCCAAAAGCAGTATGGGCTGCAGATTGAACAAGGTTTGACAATACTTTCTGCTGCGTTGGTCCGGGATTTTTCACCCACTGATTCCGCTTCTGAATCAGAAAAGCGGCATAATATCTGGCAAGTGTAGATTTCAGACCCATGTCAATTAAAAACCATAAATTCTTCGGGATTGAGCGGCTTTCCCTGATGCCACAACTCAAAATGCAGGTGCGGGCCATCGGTCAATTCGCCGGAATTTCCTACGATGGCCACCGAATCTCCGGCTTTTACTTCATCCCCTTCTCCTTTCAGCAAAACAGAGTTGTGCTTGTATACTGAAACAAGATTGTTGCGGTGCTGAATCTGCATCGTAAATCCACCGTCGGTAGTCCAGGTTGCCAGCACTACCGTACCGTCGAGCACAGCTTTTACCGATTCGTTTTGTTTGGCAACAACATCTACTCCCAGGTGATTGATGGCAGGATCGAAACCGCTCGTGATCTCGCCGCGCAATGGTGTGAAAAAATAAATTCCGGCCATTTCGCCCTGTGAAACATCCCTCTGGCTTTCGAAACTGACATTATATTGTTCGCCTTGTTCGATTTTTAACCGGAGCAAACTATCCTCCAACGACCGGGTAAAGGAAATTTCTTCATCCAAAATGGGTTCATCATAGGAGGTAATGGTATCAGAAGCTCCTACTTCACCTGAGAGGATAAGTTGAAGATTTGCCAGATACTGATCCTGAATGCGGGCTTTTTCTTCGAGTTGACGTGCCGTTTCTGCGGCTTTCAGTGCATTGGTCTGAATGGAGGTGTCGGCGTAGCCCGGAATAAATTCTTTGAGTGGTGTGAAGATAATCACGCCCAAAACCACCATTACAATGCAGATTGAGAAGAAGGCAAAAACAAGGATCACGTTCAACGGACTGAGTAGCATTGAAAATTTCTCCGCGTAGGTCGATTCCTGAAGAATGACCATACGGTACTTGTTCTTCAGCCTTTTGAAGATTTTCTTTTTCTTGTGACTTTCCATTTGCGGGGACTTCGAAGCAGCAAATATCGGTAATTCGAATAAGTCCACTCTACTTGTACCCCGTATTGGAAAAAATACAATAATTTTGCCTTTAATCAGTTAGACTGACCTGCGAGCAACTCTCTTTTATGATCCCTGGCCATCGACATATCCTACAACTTTTTCTCCTGTTAATTATTGGATCCCTTGTCTGGGCGGGGTGTTCGAAGAAAAAAAACGGCATCACCAACAGGGTTTACCACCAGACAACCGCACGTTTTAACGGCTATTTTAATGCGAAGGAAATCATACTTGCCCTGGAGAAAGATCTGATTGCCACTCACCAGGAAAACTGGGACGAGTTGTTGCCGGTGTTTGTTTATCCTACCGAAGAAAAATCACAATCGCTTTATCCCGAGCTGGATCTGGTAGAGGAGAAGTGTTCAAAAGTAATCAACCGGCATTCGATGCGCATCCGCAACAAAGAACACAACAAGTGGATCGATGATAATTATTTCCTGATCGGAAAAGCCAATTTCTACAAGAAAGATTACGGAAAAGCGCAGGAGATGTTTACGTACGTTTCCAAGGCTTACAAAGATCAGGATACAAGATATTCGGCCGGATTGTGGCTGGCGCGGGTGTATATGGAGCGCGACCAGATCAGCAAAACAAATGCGGTACTGAAACGTCTTCAAGAGGACAAAACCCTTCCAAAATCCGTTGCGGCAGATCTTCCCGCTGTGTATGCCGATTATTTTATCCGGCAAGAGAACTGGGGCAATGCCATTGATGAAATTCATAAGGCTATTTCCTTGTCTAAGGACAAACAGTTTAGGATTCGTTTGACTTTCATTCTGGCGCAGTTGTACGATAAAATGAATGATTACCAACGGGCAATCATGACCTTCGAACGAGTGGTTAAAATGGCTCCGCCGTATGAAATGGAATTCAACGCTAAGCTTTATCAGGCATATGCACACCACTCACGGCTCGATCCGAATGATGTTCGCAAGTTGCTGAACAGGATGTTGAATGATGAGAAAAATCTGGAGTATCGCGACCAGATTTATTACGCCATGGCTGATGTTGAACTTAAGCACAACAACGAGGAAAAAGCTATTGAGTATCTTACAGAGTCGACCAGAGTTAGTACCAACCCGAAGCAAAAGGCGAAGTCATTCATCCGCCTGGCCGAATTGTATTTTGTAGAGCGACAGTATGTTAACGCACGTAATTATTATGACTCCACATTAACTGTGATTTCTGAAGACGCCGAAAATTATCTGGAAGTAAAAGGTAAAGCAGAAAGTCTTTCGGAATTGGTGGATCATATTTACAACGTGGAACTACAGGACAGTTTGATTGCGATGGTCAATCTTCCGGAGAAAGAGCGCGAAAAGAAAATTCTTAAAATGATGGCCGATCTCGAAGCCGAAGAAGAACGTAAGCGCCAGGCCCGGGAGTCGGATCAGATAGGCACATTCAGCAAGCAGGATCAGCAACAAAAAGTAAAAACCGGGTTGGGCGGCAGCGGCGACTGGTATTTCTACAACAACACTACCCGCTCTCATGGCTTCAATGAATTCAGACGGGTATGGGGCACGCGTAAACTAGAAGACAACTGGCGCCGGACCAACAAACAATCCGAGGATATTGTATGGGATGAAGAGGGAGAAGGAGGCATTGATGGCAGCACTGCCGAGATATCCGCATCGAATGTCGCCAGCCTGGAAGAATATCTGAAGGGTCTTCCGCTCGATGACACCTCATTAGTGGCAGCGCACAATTCACTTATTACATCTCAGTATCATATGGGTGTAATTTATCGTGAGAAGTTGCACGATGATGACAACGCCATTGAGGCCTTTACCCGAATTATTCTGGAGTATGACACCAGCCACTATGCATTGGTTTCGCACTACCAGCTGTACCGGCTATACATCAAGAAAGAGCAAACCGGAAGTTTCTTCGGAAGCGGAATGCGCGATAATTCGGAGTACTTTAAAAATGTGATTCTGACCGATCATCCCGATTCGAAATATGCAGAGCTCATCCGTAATCCGAATTACGGAGAAGAGCAATCTCAAAAATTACTGGCGGATCGTGAGTTGTACGAATCTACTTATACGCAATATCGTCGCCGTCAATACAATGAAGCCTTGTATTCCTGTAATACAGTAATCACTGAGCAACCGGACAATTATCTGATTCCGAAATTCTATCTGTTAAAGGCGATGGTCATTGCTCAGAAAAAAGAACCGGAATCCTATAAGGCAACCCTCCGCGAAATCATCGCAAATTTTCCGGGCACCGAAGAAGCAGATAAGGCAAAGGAACTGCTCGGTGCTATTGGGGAAAGCATCAATGAACCGGCGCCGGAAAAACAGCCGGAAGAAGAAATCGTTGCCGAAGAGAAGGAAAAACCTGAAGCATCACCCTATGTATACGACGCAAAGGCCAGTCACTTTTTTGCTATGGTTTTCCCGAACAAAGGAGTAGACGCCAATAAACTGAAGGCGGATATTTCGGATTTCAACAATGCCTATTTCCGCAACAAAGACATTAAGGTAACCAACAGTTTTATCAACTCAGAAAATCAAATCCTCATTCTCAGGAGCTTCAGTGACGTGGCAGACGCGATGGATTATTACAATACCTTTGTAAAGAACAATACAAATCTGAAGTCGGTAAACGAACAGGATTTCAAAAAATTCGTAATATCTACCAAAAACTTCACGACACTTTTTAAGCAGAAAGACGTTCCGCAGTACATGGAATTTTACACGGAGCAGTATTTAAAATCACAGTAATCATCATACGAACGCAAGCCATGTTCAAGAAAAACCCACCTACCGAAATGTCGAAACAAGCCGAGACCATATCATCAGCAAAAGTCAATACCATTGTTGAAGGAACCCGTATTGAAGGAACTATTCAGTCGGAAGGAAATTTCCGTATCGATGGATTTTTGAAAGGAGACGTAAACCTGAAAGGAAAGCTGATTATTGGACCGAGCGGACACGTTGAAGGAAAAGTAAGTTGCCAGAATGCCGAAATTGAAGGAAGTTTTAAAGGAGCGATTGAAGTGAAAGAATTGCTGTATCTGAAATCATCTGCCAAAATTTTCGGTGATTCACTGTTCAGCAAACTACGCGTAGAAGAAGGCGCCAAACTCGAATGTACGTGCAATTACAACGCCGGAGCTGCCCAGGCAAACGGAGCGGTTATTAAAGATTTCAAAAAACGTGAGTCAGAATCAGGAGCAGAATCACAGCGACAAAAAGAAGAAAGAACCGCCTAAAAACTTCATCTACTACACCGGAATGGGTGCTCAGATGATCGGCATTATTCTGGTGGGTGTCGCGCTTGGCCGATGGCTGGATACCGAAGACGCTTTCCCCATCTATTCTCTCATTTTCACCCTGTCTGCCGTTCTTCTCGCAATGTACCTGATGGTGAAAGATCTGATCAGATGAACCGGAAAGACCTTATCGTATTCCTTGCCGCTACGGTGATTAATATCTCTGTTATTCTGGCTATAGAACTCCTGTTCCGGGCCACCATGCCGCCGGTCAATTATGTTTTTGTGGGTGCACTGGCC
>CALDPJ010000252.1 GCA_937911795.1 uncultured Flavobacteriales bacterium
CCATCCGGCAAAAGAATACCTCCGTCTGGCTCGCACAACGCGAAGGTCGCACCAAAGACGGGTTGGATCTTACCCAGGCGGGATTGCTGAAGATGCTGACCATTAGCTACGAAGGCCCTTATGCCGATTGCTTTCAGTCGTTGAATCTGTTGCCCACGGCGATTTCCTACGAATACGATCCCTGCGATTTCCTGAAAACGATAGAAATAAAACATCTGCGGGCAAATGCTTCTTACCAGAAATCGAAACACGAAGATCTACAGAGTATGATGACCGGGGCGCTGGGAAATAAAGGACGGATTCACTTGCAAATTGGCCGGCCGGTACACGAAGAGCTGGAGGAGATTCGCTGCGAACGAAACAAGAACGAAAAGATTCGGATTCTGGCTCGGATTATCGATCAGAAGATTCACAACAGTTACCGCTTGTGGCCCACCAATTATGTGGCACATGACCTGCTCTACCCCGGTGACAAAATGAGCGATAAATACAGTGGCGAAGACCGCGAACGCTTTGAATCTTACCTGTCAAAACAGCTTTCAAAAATTGAAGGCGCGGACGCTACAGACCGTGAAATCCTGCTGAACATGTACGCAAATCCGGTGCTGAGTTTCGAACAATACCTGAAACAGCAGGAAGTTTAAAGCGAAATAGAACCTTTGTACTTCTCGGGATCAAATCCCAACAGATCATCGATTGAACGCACCGAAACTGAATGGTAATTTTTTCTGGCCTGAGCGTAAATCCTCAGCGCCATTTCCTTACCTTCTGCAGTCTGATTTAAGCTGGTGTACAAAGGCATCAGGAATTTTCTTCTTCCCACTTCGTGCAGAAATGTTTCCAGAGCTTCGTTCACACCATCGTAGCCATGATCAATCGATACCTCAAACCAAGCTGCCTGTATTTCAGCATTTTTGCTTTCGGTGAGATAAAATATATCATCGATTTCCTGCAGTTTGTCAGCAGATGTATTATCGGGAAGTCGTCGGATAAAATGCAGCCATTCGTGAGTGGTCCATTGTTGCGTAGGAATTTCGTTCAATTGAATTTCTCTGTTGGTCCATGCATTCAGGGTTGCTTCCACCTTAATGAATCGATCTGATGCTGGAACTACAATATCGTCGGGCAAACCGGTTCCGTACACCCATTCTTTTACGTCAATATCCAAACTATCGGTGAGCAGCTCTTGTTCGAGGTATTTGAGAAATGTTTCGGTTGTGACCGACTGAAAAGCGAAGTGATTGAAATATCCTTTTAGAAAAGCATCAAATCTTTCACGCCCGACTTCTTCTTCTATCACGCGCAAAAAATTAAATCCTTTTTCATAAGCAATATCCGTCATCCCCTCGTCCGGATCCTGTCCTTCGAGACTGAGTTTAAGCCGGGTAAGATCGCTGTCGGGGCCCAGTTCATTGACCGTGTTCAACAAGCTCTGATAATCGAGTAGACTCAACATATCGGCATATTCGTTTCCGTATAGCGCTTCCATAATTCGCTTTTCGATATACACCGTAAATCCTTCGTTCAGCCAGAAGTCATTCCAGGTGGCATTGGTCACGAGGTTGCCGCTCCACGAATGCGCCAGTTCGTGCGCTACCAATGCGGTTAACGAACGATCACCGGCAATAATGGTCGGTGTTGCAAACGTCAGCCTCGGATTCTCCATTCCTCCGAAAGGAAAACTCGGCGGAAGTACAATTACATCGTAACGTTCCCATAGGTAAGGACCATAAAGTTCTTCTGCGGTTGCCAGCATCTTAGGCATATCGGCAAATTCGTAGGCTGCCGCTTCAATTATTTTCGGTTCGGCATAAACACCCATATTTTTGCTAATCGCACTGAATTCCAATTCACCCACCGCGAAAGCAATCAGGTACGCAGGGATGGCCTGTTTCATTTTGAATGAGTAAACTCCATCGGGTGCGAGCGACTGTGGATTCTCGGCACTCATCACCGCCATCATTCCCTCCGGCACCTGCACCGTTGCATTGTAGGTTAATCGAACGCCCGGACTATCCTGGCAGGGAATCCAGCTTCGGGTTAAAATGGCCTGTCCCTGGGTGAACAAAAACGGGTATCGCTTACCCAGTGTTTGTTCGGCATTCAGCCACTGCAACGCCGATGCTCGAGGTGAAGTTTTGTAGTAAATATTTACAGAAGAAGTGTTTTTGTGAATATCAACCGACAGTTGCTGACCAAATGCATTGCCTTTGGAAATGCTGTAAATCGTACTGGCTTCGTTGTGATTCAGGGTAACTTTTTCGATCTCGAGACTGTCGATATCAAAGATGATTTTATCGGCATTACCCTTTTTGGCGATTTGATATCGCGCTACTCCATTGATTATCTGATTGTCAAAATCAACATCCAGCTCAAGATCTAAATGTTGGGTAACTGCTTCTTGCGGATTTGAAAAACTGTGCGGATCCTTCACAAATGTTTCTGTATGTTCCAGCGTTTGTTGTTCTGTGGTCTTCTCCTCGTTTGTCGTTGCACACGCCGACATTATACACACCGCTGCTACGACTATCCAACTTTTTCTCATTTGAAGGGGGTTTCAATGTTCCTTAAATTCGGGTGTCAAAGGTATAAGAATTCAAAATGTTATGTGAATCCAGGGCTATTAACTGAATATTTTAACAAAATTATTCTGCCATTATCGATTCGGGAAAAGCAGGAACCGGGTGTCTTCTGTCAATAGAATCAGATTATTGCTTCGGTCGGTATCCGCCATCTGAAACCCTGGATCAATCTCTATCGAAGAAATTTCGGATACCGGAATATCCAGTTCTACCACAAATGTGGTGTTGGTCCAGGGCCACTCTTCTTCCTGAATTACTTTTAAATCCACGTTGTCCATATTCTTTCGTCCGTGCATCATCACCATCGGAATATAGTGCATCTGTTTTTTTCCGCTTTTGGTAGACACAACGAGTTCTACAGGCATTGGCATTCGTCCAAGCCGTTCGATGGTGATGCTGGTTTTATCTCCCGTTTGTTGCACCGATCGGATGCTATAATCAATAGTGGCGGTAGAATTCACAAAATATTCGTGATACCAGTCGAGCACCAGGCCAGATTCTTTTTCAACAATCCTCAAAAAGTCACTGGGTTTGGGATGTTTGTATTGCCAGACATCATAATATCGCAAAAGCGAGCGGGCCAAAACATCTTCGCCGACGATATAACCCAACTGATGTACATAAACCTGCCCCTTACTGTAGGATGCAATTCCATAGCCCCGGTTGGTGCGGTAATGATCGGCGTGGGTAGTCAACGGATCTTCATCCTCTGTTCCGGCGATGGATAGATAACTCGCGTAGGAAGATTGATGCAGTTCTCTCGGATCATCATCCGCAGAAGGAAAAAGATGTTTCATAATGATCGTACTGGTGTAGGTAGTGAATCCTTCGTCCATCCACGGGTATAGCAACTCGTGCGAAGCCAGTACCATCTGATACCAGCTGTGCATCAACTCGTGCACGGTAACACCCACAAGACTTCCTAATTTGCGTCGCCCGGTAATTAATGTCCCCATCGGATATTCCATTCCGCCGTCGCCACCTTGAATCACCGAATACTGATCGTAGGGATATTTTCCATAATGTTCGTTGGCAAATTCAAAAGCTTTCACGGTGTACTCAGACAACAGCGCCCAGTTGTATACCATGGTTGAATCCTGTCCTTTGAACAGGAAATGCAGTCTCGGGCCGTCTTCCATATCTACATAATAATGGACATATTCCGGATCGGCCGCCCACATAAAATCGTGTACATTGGGAGCAACAAAATGCCAGGTGAGCGTTTCCTTATCGTTGTGGTCCACTTCTACTCCTTCATCCTCGTATCCGTAGCCCATTTCATTCGGATTTTGCAGGTAGCCGGTGCCACCCAGAATGTAATCCGCGTCAATGGTAATTTTCACGTCATAATCTCCCCATACCGGATAAAACTCTCGTCCGATGTAAGGGTTCGGATGCCATCCATCATCATCATGATTGCACAATTTCGGATACCATTGCGACATCGAAAGCGCAATTCCTTCTCTGTTATCCCGTCCCGATCGACGAATTTGTATAGGAACCTGCCCCTCGAACTCCATATCCAGTACGACCTTCTGGCCAGGCAATACAGGCTTTTTAAGCGGCACTTGCAAAATGGTTTCCCGCACTTCAAAGTCGAGTTTCTTTCCATCTTGTTTCAGCGAGGTAGGTGCGAGTTTCCCAATTTCTTCCGGTGAAAGCTGAGCGATGCGATCTGACACGCGCGGATCGGCATCTTCAATGGTTCTGGATAAAACATCCATCATACTTCCGGGCTGAAAAGCATTGAAAAACAAGTGGTAAAAAACCTGGTGAAGCGTATCGGGACTGTTGTTGGTAAAGGTGAGTTGCTGTGTGCCGGTAAAATTATAATCCGTAACATCCATATCGATCTCCATCTGATAATCCACATGATGTTGCCAATATGGTCGTTGAGCAACGGCCACATTAAACAACAACACTGCAATTAAAGTCCAGCCAAATTTCATCATTTCTCTGAGGTTTTGTTTCGCAACAAAAATAGCAGAAATGAAATGGTGCCACCCGTCCGGAATTGCAAACGGTCGTGTGTGAAGTATGAATGGTTCGTTTTTAGAACCTCCGTTACTTGGTCAACAGTTCCATCAGTTCATCCAGCTTTGGAGAAAGAATGATTTCTGTTCGGCGGTTGCGTGCTCTGCCTTCGGCTGTATCGTTGCTTTCGCG
>CALDPJ010000253.1 GCA_937911795.1 uncultured Flavobacteriales bacterium
GAAGACACATGGTACATCGGGTATATTGTTGAAACCGATATGAATGGAATTTCAGAAAGCAGCAACTACGCGAAAGGTTTCGGTGCAGTAGGTGGTTTCATTGGCCAGCAGGGACTTCAGTCAACGGGAATGCCGATGTCGATTGTTCACAAATTTGAACCGGAAAGTGTGGTCATTGAAATGGCCATACCGGTGGCAGATTCAGTGGCGGTGCCGGATTCGCTGACACTCGGAAAAATTCCGGCTGGCCGCGCGCTTAAAATGAATCATGTGGGAGCGTACGAAAACCTTCCTGAAACCTGGGAAGCTTTCGAATCCTACAATACCGACAACCAGATCAGAACGCGATGGTATCCTTATGAGGTGTATGTTAGCGATCCTGGGCTTGAACCGGACACTGCGAAGTGGATTACCGAGATTGTTTATCCGGTGGAATAACCCCGAAGTACGTATCGGCTCATCTGGTATGATTCCGAAACGGAACCTTCAATCGTCCGGCTGCAGTCCTTCCGAAACGAACGCACGCACTCAGATCCTGTGACTCCATCAACAACACAGAATCTGAGGTTGTGCTATTCGTAAAATACAGCGCGTATCTCGAATGTCGTTCGTTGTTATACTTCGGAGCTCCGGGGTCGGCCAGTCGGGAGAATATTGCCTTTACCTTTACTATATATGTTTCGCGGAACAATTCTACCGCTTTTACTTCATTGAGCGGCATCCATTTTCCATCCTTTCCCCATGGACGGATGACATATTCCCGAAACCTGCTGTTGCCCAGGTCTACTTCTACTCCACGGATGTCCAATACATATATCGTTAGCACCATCGCTACTGCAATACAAAGTGTTGCAGAAAGTACCTCGCCCTCGATTAACATCACCACGCAATATATAACTGCAACAAGCACGACAAAAAACATGTATGCTGTTTTTCCACCCTGAAATTGTGCTCCGCGTGAGATGGACAGAATTTTTTGCGACACTTTAAATGTTTTTAAAAACCTAAACTACAAATTTTTGGAAACCGAAATCATTGTTGCTCAATCAAGACTATGAATATAATTCAAACGTCGAATTAGCAAAGAATACTATTTTAGCAACCCTCAAAATCTTTTAAAATATGCCCATGAAGAATTATTTATTTACGATCCTCTTGATGATTTCATCTTCCACCCTTTTTGCCGGTGGTTTCCTCGCCGAACTTGAAAACTCAATTCGTTGCCGTAAATGTCCGGTAACATATACTGTACATCTTTCGGATGGAACAGAACAGGTATTCACCAATTCCGATTTTACAAGTGGTGCTGTCGTTGTTCAAAGTGGTGTGCCATATTTTCTGGAATTGTATCATGGTTCCGGAGAGAAAAAGCACAACATTATGATCAACATCAGCCGGGCCACCTGGTATCGTTTTGACATTGAAAAGGTAGGCGGTGAATGGGAGTACGATTTTCATTTTTATTATGGTTGATCCACATCTCGTGCGCGTTTGCAGCGCTTCGAAGTGTTGATTCGATCGTTCATTTTTTCATCTGGCACCTGAATTGATAAAGTGCTTATAAAACTATTATGAGATACTTTACCTCTGCCTTTATTCTTCTGTTAATGCTGGCTTCTACCAGTTGCGCAGCGCAATCTGAAGTCGTAATCAATTCAACTGAAAATGCGGACAGCACCGTGCATTATTTTGTCAACGGAAAAATATCTGTTGTTCGAACTCCCTGGAAAGACGGGCAGCGCGAAACAAAATTATACAACCTCAAAGGCGATCTTACTTATACCATTGAGGAGGCCCGGCTGAGTTATATGGTTTCTGCAGATCTCGAGTTTCACCCCAATGGAGCTGTAGAAAGTGCATTTGTATTCACCAATCCCGGAGCGAGCCGGTTCATGTACAACAGCACCATACATTTTTCGACAACGAATGATCCGCAATGGAGATTAGATAAAAAAACGCCGGCCGTTACCATTGATGACGCGGCAGGTGATAAATACTACTGGCACAAGAAAAACAAGCGATGGGAGAAGCAGGAAGTGATTTCTTGCAATCCGAAGCGGGAGAAATGAGTGTTTTGAGCAGAAAGACACAAATGAAGACTTTCGTCAAATCAAGCAGTAAATCTTTTTAGATTTTCAGTATTTTCTTTGAGTAAGATTTCCGTCCCACCGTTTTTATTATCATTTGATATGGCCCGGGCTTGATAATTGGCAAAACCAGATAAACTTCAGTTAAAGCGTTCGGAAAGTACTCATTTATAATCAACTGACCACTCATATTGTAAATTTCTATTTTTTCGATGGCTTCTTCACATGAAATTTTTATAAAATCGGATGTAGGATTGGGGAATACATTAATGTTCAAATCCTGAGGCAGTTCTGAAACACCTACTGTTACATCAATCAGGCGACAGATAATCGCGTTT